>NZ_AUCT01000018.1 GCF_000429905.1 Desulfatibacillum aliphaticivorans DSM 15576
GGCAAAAACGAGACTTTGCCATGATCCTGCATCAGCCGCTTCTTCCAGTAATAAAACTGATGGAGCTTGAGACCGTGTTTTTGGCAATAGGCTTTTTGCGTAAGGCCGCTCTGGCGGCATCGGGCGAGGTGATGCTCCCAGAACCGACGTTTGGCTTTGGGATCGGACAGGTCTTGGCTTGGTGCGAAAAAACGATCTTCTCGGCTCTTCGTCGGATAAATTGCTTCTTGTGACATGGAATCTCCTTTCAAAAGATGGAAATTCTTATGCCACATCCCAACCACCCCGTGAAGATGCGGTTGTTTAGACGGTTACTTTTATATTGTCTATTTCAGAAAACTGTATGGAAGTGAGACCTGCCACATTCTTTAGTCTTTCATTCACCATAAATTCATCATGAATAGTTTTGCTCATGAAAATATCTTCTGAAAGGCTAAAAATAATAAAATTAATTGCTGAAAGCTTATCTGCATGGCATAGGGAATTAAATTGTTTATAAAATTGTCTTAATCTTTTATTGTCCTTTTTTATAAACAACATAATGATACTCTGGGATTCCATGGGGAAAATTGAAATGTGAAGTGTTTGTAACTTGTATTTTTTTGATTTGTTGTAGACGTCATTAATGGTGTTTCCCTGAAAATCAAAATTCAGACAAACTTCTCCCTGGAAGGCAATGGGAACGGTATAGTCTATTTTCTCGTAGTAAAATAAATAGTGTTCATTTGCCCACCCTTTCTCTATAATTTTCTTACAATTCTTAAAATCTTTAATATATTCAAGTAAATCCAGATTAGCCACCCTTAGCATATCGTCAAGGAAAGCATCTACGTGATGATTTCTACCGCGCTTTTTGGCAACTTCTTCTTTCATGTTTTTATAAAGTGCTATTTCAAATCGTCTTTTACCAATAAACCTCATATGGTTTTTTAAGGCAATTTGAGCAATCATTCTATCAGTAGGGCGTTCATTATAATTTAAGTAGTTTTCATAGTCCGAAAATATGACACTATCGCATTTTCGGCAAATTAACTGAAATGTTCCTGAATTGTTTACGCCCCTTTCTGTGTCAAATATAGGTAAATCGATTATTCTATTTGTCGTATATACTTTTCCATCTACTGCAATATTCCTGAGGAACGAAGCTGGTATGGAGTGAGAATTACAGAATCTATTGTGTTGCTGTTTACAATATAGGCAATGCGAAGGTTTTGAGTCTTTACGTGACTTGCCAGATAGCCGACTATGCAACCTTTTGAAATCAATAATGTTTTTCTCCATTGATTTTCGTTCAGCTGTATCAATATTGTTAAAATTAAAAAGTTCGGCCATATATTAACTTTCAATGAAAATAGTTTAGGCTTAATGTTTTAGATACGTGTTTTTTGGGGACATCCGTCATACGTATTTGGGGGCATCCTATAATAACGCACTAACTATGGACAACCATAAAAATTATATGGCTTCATATCTCCCAAGCCCGCCCGCGCAACGAAATCCAAAAACAAAAAAACCACGGAAAGCGCGGATGTCACGGAAATTATTGTTTCCGTGCTTTTCCGTGTTTTCCGTGGTTAAAATCGTTATTTTATAAGCTCCGAAAGCGACCTTACAGCGGGAAGCTGAGGCCGATGCTGATGTTTCCGTACCGGACCATGTCAACGTCTCCGAATCCCCAAAAATAGCAGGACTCCATTTGTACGGAAAACTGGTTGCCGGGAAACAGGATAACCCCCAGGCCGGCCTGGGCCGCGCCCCCGGAATTGCTGGACGTAAACCAGTCCCCTTCCTGCTCTTTGCTCGTGTTTTGCGCGACTTGCGACGCAAACAGGTTATGGTTGCCGTAAGCCCATCCGCCGCCGGCGATGAAATAGGGCTTCCAGACCTCGCTGTCCAGACCGGGGGAGAGTTTGGCCACGAGCATGTACATATTTACGGAGCTTTCCAGCTCCAGGTATTGGGAGGTTTTCCAGGAAGGCGTGTCTCCGGCGACCTTAAAGTCCGGCAGCCAATGGAAGTTGAACTCCGCGGCCAGGTATTTATTGTATCTGTACCCGGCCTGAAGATAGGCGCCAAAGGTGTTGTCCGTGTTGTAATCCAGGTCGTAGGGGTCGTCGATGTTGAAATTGTCAAAGGCGTATTGACCCCCAAGCCCCAGATAATAAAAGTCGCCCGTCCTTATTTCATCAGGCCATTCTTCGTCGCGCAGATCGCCGGCCCACGCCCCGGCGGGCGCCAACAGGCCCAAGGCCAGGACAAAAAGCAAAATCCATTTTTTCATGATTCCCCCTCGTTGACAGCCCCTCCAGGCAAGGTCTGATTAAGCGGTTCAAGTTTGGTAGCGTGTAGCATATAACAACATAATTTTCAACGGCATTCGGACGCAAGGCGGGTTGGGCGTGCGCTTTTAGGACGCGTCGTCTGTGGAAAAAATCTCCGGGGCGATTCCCCTGGCTTGCTGCTCCAGGATTTTCAAGGCCATTGCTATCAGTTCTTCGTTGGAATTCAGCCCGTAAATGGACTGCAATTTGGGCAGCAATTCCAGGGTGTCTTTTTCAAAGCCCAGGGTCAGGAACCGGCCTCCGGATTCCTCCAGTTGCTTATTGCTTTGCTCTTCCAGGAAAACCCGGGCCTGTTCTTTGATAAGGTTGATGTTTGTATGCAGCGGCTGCAAAGGCGGCAATGGCTTTTTGTCCGGCGGCAGGTACTTGACAAAAGCCCGGACTATCTGGGGCGGCGGCGGCTCCCCGAATTCCTCCATGAATGCGTTTTCCAGCTTGGACAAGGACGGGTCCGGACCGGTGATGACGGTTTTGGCCAAATCGATCTTCATCCCGCCATATGGATCGGATTTCAAGCTGTTACGGAGCTTGCGCTCCCTTGAAGTGACTTTCTTTCCCAAACCCTAACTCCCGCAGCCGGACCAGTGGCCGTCCAAAGCCCCTGCGTCCATGTTTTTCAAAAAAGGCCGCCGGAGGCGCGCCTCATAGGGGCAGCCGTATGAAAAACATCATGATATTGACATCTTAAATAGGACGTCAACCCGATAAAAAGAACAGTCTCCCCTGCCCGCCTCTTTGGGCGGTCTCTCAGGGGAGTTTAGACCACCATCTGATGTTCCCAAATCAATTTTGGGCAGGATACCACAGTGCATGTACAATTGGCAAGGCCGTCTGCGGCGGCTATCTCCCCGAAAAATCTTTTGTTCTTGATCCCGCAAGGCATTTTTACTAAACTGGCCTTTCATTTTTCTGCAGGAGAGATCTTATGTGCGCCCAGGACAAATTGGATGATCAATTGACCATGGTGGACGGCATGCAGCAGGGCCAGACCGGTCAGCAGGAGCACACCGGCGCCCTGGACGACGCCCCGACCATGGTTGTGGAACCTTCCCCGGACACAATGGCCGGCCAGTCTCCCAGTGAACGCTTTGAAATTCTGGACGAGCTGGGCCGGGGCGGTATGGGAGTGGTCTACAAGGCCAGGGACAAGAAGCTGGGCAGAATCATCGCTTTGAAATCCTTGAAGCCGGAAAGCACGGCCTCCAGCAAGGCCGTGGAGCGCTTTTGGCGTGAGGCCAAAGCCATTGCCGCTTTGAGCCATTTCAACATCGTGGGGATCTACGACGTTTTGGAGCAGGGGCAGGCCTTGTGGATCGCCATGGAGTTTTTGCCTAACGGCAGCCTGAAAGACAAGGTTAAGAATCAAGGCCCCTTGCCGCCCAAAGAGATTGCAAAGATCGGCCGCCAACTGGCCGACGCGGTGGACCACGCCCACTCACGAGGCATTTTTCACCGGGACATAAAACCCGGCAATGTTTTGCTTTCCGAACGGGACACGCCCAAGCTGGGCGATTTCGGCCTTGCTCAGGAAATGAGCACCGCCGGAGATATGACCGTGGCCGGCGCCATGATGGGCACCATGTATTACGCCGCGCCCGAACAAATGGCCAACGGGAGCAACGTGGACGCCCGCAGCGATATTTACAGCCTGGGCGCCACCCTTTATATGATCGCCACGGGCGAAGCGCCCCGGACCATCAGGCCGAGCCGGATTCCCGAAGAAGTGCGCGGCATTATCTGCAAGTGCCTGGAAGAGCATCCGGACAAACGCTTTCAAAACGCCGCGGAACTGGCCAAAGCCTTTTCCACCGGAGAATTCGCCGAGGCCCCCAAAAAAATCGGGCAGGCCTGCCCTGCCTGCGGCCACTTCAATCCCGAAACCCTGCGTTTTTGCCAAAAATGCGGCGGCGGGCTGGCCTCCTTATTCCGCAAGTGCCCCAAATGCCGGGCCGAAAACCATGTTAACGTGGAATATTGCGGAAAATGCGGCGAAAACATCCCCATGGCCTTCCTGGCCCTCAAGGCTCGCAAAGCCTCGGCCGACGGCCAGCCCCAGGCGGCCGCCAAAGCCTGGAAAGCCATCCTCGCCAAAGACCCGAAGCATCAGGAAGCCCGGGCCAACCTTATCCGGATTGTGGAAAACAATCGTAAGATCAAGGAAATGGCGAACTTCGCCAAAGAGGCTTATAAACGGGGAGACAAGGAAAGCGCTTACAAGTGCTTCTGCCAGATTATAGAAATCGACCCCACCCTGGAAGAAGCCAAGAAAAAATGCGAAAGCATGAAACCGGGCCTTGTCCAGCAACGCCTGGCCCGGGGCAGAACTTTTTTCTCCGCCAAAAAATACGAGCAGGCATACAACCAGTTGCAGGGCGTTCTTGACCTGGATGAATTCAACCGGGAAGCCCTGGACCTGATGACTCAAGTCACGAGGTTTTACAAACCCGCGGCGCCCAAGGTTCCCAAATCAGCCGTCCATGTTTCCATGGGATTGACCGGCTCCCGCAAGGTCAACAAAAAGGTGATGTCGTTCATAGCAATCTGCGTAGTGAGCCTGTTTCTGACGATCATCATCACCCTTTCCGGCAACGAGGACGGCAACTCCATGTTTGACGCCCAGGCGAAAAACACGGCAGTCGAGGTGGACAAGGCCTTGAAGGCCGTTGTCGACACCCTGCCGAATCAGCCTGTCACCCTGGAATCCATTCTATCCACCGGGGTGCAATGGCCCCCGGCCGTCAGCGTGTCCGTCGACGACCCCGACCCGGAACATCCAAAAATTATAGTGGTTCATGCTGCGGGTAAAAAAATGTTCATTGTGAACGGCACAGGCGAAATGAAGGAAGAGCCTTTTGAAATAACACCCATCCAAACGCCGCGTCCGGCTGTGGATGAATAAGGCTTGTGATGTAAAATCGGGAATCAGGAGTTTAATATGCATTATAATCCGGGAGCTTGGCGCTTGGATGACGCCACCGTGGCCAGCTTGCTGAGCCGCGAGGATTTGGCGAGCCATTGGATTTTCGGACGGCAAATGACCGTTCACCCGGGTGAAGCCGCCCTTTGGATGAAGGACGGCAAAGTTGTGAAGGTCGTCGCCGAAGGGGAAAAAATGGTCTCCGGCGTGCTGGACCGGCTGAAAAGCCTGTTCTTTGCAGGAGGCCAGTTGACGGTCATCATGATGGACGTCACGGATGTCACCCTGGATTTTCGGATCGGCGTGGACAAGGAAATCGTTTTCGCCAACGATCCGGAGTTCTACGGCAAATTGCTGGACGCCTACGGGCGGGGCAATGAAAAGGAAGAAGACGTCACCACCCTGGTGGACCGCTACTCCAAGGATTTGGACTCGGAGCTGCAGAAGCGCCAGGCCATCCTGACCCGGGACCGGGAAAGCGTGGCCTTTGACGTGCGTCTGACCTTTGCTCTTTTGCCGGAAAAAGGCAGGGATCTGTTCCCCCTGTTCGGCGCGAAAAACGCCCTGCAGCGCTATTATATCGAAAACCTGGCGAGGCAGCAGCTGGAAGCCAAGCTCTTCGTCCCCACCCTGGCCCTTTATACAGGCGCCGAGCTGCGTCAAAACCTGGATATTTTGGCGGGAATCAATAAAAAGGCCCGCAAAAACCTGGAAGCATGGTTTTTGGAAAGAGGCATAAGCCTCAAACGCCTGGCAATCAACCCGGCCCTGACCGGCGAAGAACGCAAGGCCATTATCGCCAAGGAAAAAAAGGCTTTGGAGTCCGCAGCGGCGGACCGGCATGAGCACGACCTGGAGGAACTGAACAGGGAGTTCGACCGGCTTGTTTTGCGCGAAAAGCTGGCCGCCCAGGCCGTACAGGTCAAAGGCGAGACGGACAAGGAAAAGCAAAAAATCCTCCAGGCCACCTTTTTGGCCGACCAGGAGAAAAAGCTCTCCGCCGCACAAATGGCCGATCGGATCGAACGCATCCGCCTGGCCACCAAGCTGGAAGCCCAAAAAAAGCTAAAGGAATTGGCGGCTTTCGGCGTTAAGAAAAAATGGGAAATCGAAAAAGAGCGGATGGCCGCCGAGGCTGAGCTTGAAATGGACAAAATGCGGGTTCTGGCCGAGGAATACCGCAAAAATAAGGAATTGAAGGCGGAGCACAAGCGCAAGGAACTGGAAATGCGCCAGGACGAAGCCAAAAAAGAGCGGGAGCACGTGGAGCGGCTGTTGGAAATGGGCGCCCAGCAAGGCGTGCTGACCGACGGCGCCATCCAGGAGGCCCTGCGCCAACAAAGCATCCGCAAAGCCCTGGATCAGGGCGAATCCGTTGGCCGGGCCTTTGGCGAAGCACAAAACAGAAGGCTTCCCGACCAGGAGATTAAATCCCTGCCGGGCCAGCCATCCATTTCCATTACAGGCCAGGGCCCCATGCTGGTGAATACCGGCGGCCAAAACGACGACTCAAAAGGCCAACGTGCGTTGCCGGACCCGGGCGATTCCCGGTCCGCCGCGCCGGAGGCTTCTTACGTGGTGACCGTATGCCCGAAATGCGGAGAGGCCGTCCCGGACGGCTCGGCGTTCTGCGGCGTTTGCGGATATAAGTTGGACGAATAGGAGAACTGTATGGCCGCTTTTTCCCCGGTTAGGTTCGGGAAATATCTCTTGCTGGACCCCATTGCCGTCGGCGGCATGGCGGAGCTCTTTCGCGCCAAAATGCTCGGGGACGCGGGTTTTGAAAAACTCATCGTGGTCAAAAAAATCCTGCCTCACCTGGTGCAGGAAAAGGAACTCGTGGAATCCTTTATTTACGAGGCCCGCCTGGCCGCGCACCTGCAGCACGAAAATATCATTCGGACATACGATTTCGGCAGGATGCAGGACGATTACTTCATATCCATGGAGTTTTTGTTCGGCAAAAATCTCCGCTTCGTCCTGGAGCAGGCCAAGGCCAAACGCATCTCTCTGGGCATGGGCAACATTCTCCACGTCATGGCCCTGGTTTGTTCAGGCCTGGATTACGCGCACAGCTTGAAGGATTTTGCGGGCAATGACCTTTCCATCGTGCATCGGGACATCAGCCCTCCCAATATCTTCATCACCTACGACGGCCACGTAAAGGTGGTGGATTTCGGCGTGGCCAAAGCCGCCAGCAAAAACTCCACCACCCAGCACGGGGTGATCAAAGGCAAGGTGGCATACATGTCGCCCGAGCAGGCCCTGGGCCAGGAGATCGACCACCGGTCCGACATTTTCGCCGTGGGCAGCATCCTGTATGAAATGGTCACCGGTAAAATGATGTACGAGGGCGAAACCATGCAGGTTTTGGCGAAAGCCCAAAAAGCCGAGTTCGAGCCTGCGGAAAACCTGGCAAACATCCCCAAAGGCCTGGCCATTGTGCTTAAGCGGGCTTTGGCCAAGGATCGGGAGGAGCGCTACCAGACCTGCGGCGCCATGCAGGCCGGCCTGGAGGACGTCATGGTGGAGTTGTCCGTCCGGCCGTCCCAACGCGTCCTGGCCAGTTACATCACCGCCTTGTTTGACGAGGAACTGCCCAAGGAACAAGCCCTTTTGCGTGAGGTGGCCGCGGTCCAGGCCCAGGACGATCAACTGGTTCCCGTGGAAGAGGCTCCGCCGCCCAAAATAAAGGAAGAACCTTCCGAAAAAGTCCTGACGCTTAAAAAAGTCAGAAAGCCCGCTCCCACAGCGCCCTGTCCTTCCTGCGGAAAGCCCGCAGACCCGGACCTGGACTACTGCCCGTGGTGCGACGCGCCCATCAAGGGCGCGGCGCCTATCGCCCCGGCCCAGGCGACCATGGTTTCCTGCTCCTCCTGCGGAAAGCCGGTCAAGGCCCACTACAAGGTCTGCAATTACTGCGGCGCCAATATGCAGGCGGGAGTCCCGGACAGGCCGGGACAAAACTACCCGGCTGCGGGCGCCTCACCCGGGCAATCAACCGGCAGTCTTCCGGTGGTTATCTATTTTAATGCAGGCAAAAAGATCGCGGAAAGAACCATGGATTTTCTGGAAATGGCCGTGGCCAACACCGGACCGGCGCCTGTTGAGGGGTTGAAGGTCGCCGTCCGGGGAACCCTCATCGCCCGCGTTCTGGAGGAAAAGCTGCCCTTCCCCCTGGAGCCGGGACGGCCTTACGCCCTGAACGTGCCCGGATTCCTGCCCCGTTGCGCGGGAAACGATTCCCTGCATCTTTCCGTGGAAGGACGCGGCAAGGACGGAGAGCCTTTCTTTTTACTGGGGACCATTCCCGTGGAAGTCTCGGCTAAAGACGAAGCCGCGCCCAACGTCAACGTAAACATCTCCGCCAAGGGCCCGCTGATTGTGGACCTGGAGGACGCCATCCCCGGCCTCACAGGCAAAAAGTCCAAGGAGGAGGATCCCTCCGCGCCCCAATGGATTCCCATAGAGCTTCATCCTGACCTGGAAAAGCAGGAAAGCGCCGGCCGGAAATTTCCCCCGGCCTGCGTTTCCTCCCAGGCATGCACTTTGGATGAGGCCGTGGCTTCCGCCATTCATGCGGTCAGCCCGGACGCCGCGCCCATGGCCGAATTCAAATGCCCGGACGGCACGGTATACACCATCGTGCCCGGCGCCTCCCTTTTACTGGGCCGCAAGCGGGACATCAATCACGTTCCGGCCTTTTTATTCCCCGAAGAAGCCCACGAGGGGGAAAACGTCAAGGTCAGCCGAAACCATTGCCGGATTTTCGTCCGAAAAAATCGGGTTTTCATCCGGGACACAAGCTCCAACGGAACCTTTCTGGACAAGGAGCGCCTGCCGTCCAAGGAAGACGTGATGCTTTCCACCGGAGAACTGGTGGTGGTGGGCGGAGTCCTGGAACTGCGGGCTGACATTTTCACTAACGGCAAGGACGTCATCGCCGTCAGGCTCAAACGCCAGAACAACAAAACCAACGAACGCTACATCCTGGCTCACGGGCCGGTCCCCCTGGGGCCGGGGAGCGCCAACCCCATCCAGGTGGCGGGCGCCCCCAACTTTTTAGGCGCCATTTATTACAATCCCCTGGTGGACAAATGGCTGTTTAGGCCTTTGGAGGGCTTTGCATCCAACGGCAAGGACATGATCCTGCCGCCAAAAAAGGATCTCTCCTTCGGCAAAGCAAAATGCCGGTTTGAAATCCTTCAGCCTGATTAAAAAGATGCTTTTAAAGCATCGGCTTTAGCCGCCAAAAGGGTTTGGAAGCCCCTCCGCATCCTTTTAACCGGGATAAAAGCGTCCTTTCAATTTTCATTCTCCGAAAAAAATCGTCATCCCGGCAGGGCGATCCGATTTTTAGGATCGCACGCAAGCCGGAACATAGCGTCATTATGGATTTGCCTTAATCTCTATTCCTTTACTTTTGCCGGTTTCCTTCCAACCGAGCCAATATATATGGCGGCCAGGGCCAGGACGGCGCCCGCAATACGCGCGGGTCCGGCCGGAAGGTCGAAGAACAAAATATCCCAGATAAAGGCCAGGGTGGGTTGAATCAGGATGACCAGGCCGGCCGTGGAGGCCGGGATTCCCGGCAGGCCGGTTGATATCAAAAGCCAGCCGATGGCCTGGGGGCCGATGCCGTAAAGCACCAAAATCCAAAATCCGGTTGTCCCGCCTGTGGAAAATTCCGATCCCCTAAGCAAAGAAGTCGCCCCCACGACAAGCGCCGTGGATAAAGAAAGCCAGGCCATGTTTGTGATCGCCGGGAGCTTGCCGGTCCGTCCCTGGCTGTTTCGCACCGCCAAAAGATACATGGAATACCAAAAGGCCGCGCCCAGGCCCCAGGCCACGCCGATAATCGTGCTTTGGGGCAAGGCCGAAACGTCCACCCCCACCAAAAGCCACAAGCCCATAAACGCCATGACAATGGAAGCCGCCAGGATGGGCGTGGCCTTTTCCTTGAAAAAAAGCACGCCTAAAACGGCCAGGATCACAGCCTGAAAATTGGTGATGATGGTAGCCAGGCCCGGCCCCACATAGTTAATGCTGACGTGCCAGAATTCCAGGTCCAGGGTGAACAGAATTCCGCACATGGCCATGATGGGAAGGAATCCCTTGGTCTTTAGGGCCTTGAAGGGAGACTCCTTCCTGAAAATCGCCCAGACCAGAAGGAACATTCCGCCGAAAAAGGTCCGGCCGAAAGATCCGGCGGAGGGGGACGCTCCCGACAGCTTAAACAGCACAGGCGAAAAGCTGATCATAACGCCGCCTGCAAAGACCTTTGCCATGGCGGCCAGTTCCGGGGATTTTTTTGGGGCGCCGCTGTTCACGAAGGCCTCCTGCACTTTGCCGATGGATTATTCCGATTTCAAAACAATGTCGCCGTAATACGAAACGGTTTGATCGCCCGTGTTGTCCGAATCGGTCATGATGGCGATTCCGGCGATCATGGGCGGCTCCTCGCCGAAGGCGTTCCGGTAGTCTTCCAGGATATTCCGCCGCTCCAAAACCCATTGGCCCAGGTTTTCCTTCCCGCTTTCCACAGCGATCATCTTCACCCTGTCGGAGAACGGATTGGGCGCGACCGTTCCCTTGGGCGCGTTGCTGGCCCAAATGTAATTGATGGCCCCGTGGGGCGGATATTCTCCGTATAGCACCTTGGCGGTTTTGTACTTGGCGCGCTCCCAGAATCCCACTTTGGAGGGGTCGTATTTAAAGCTCACGTACATCCGGGCCGGATAGTCGTCCCCGCTTTTTTGGGTGACGTCCCCTTTTTCATAAACGCTCGTGACCTTCCACCGCCACTCCATAATCGGATACTGGGCCGGATCGACTTCCTTTTTGCAAATCATGCCTGACGAAGATCCTTTGCTTTCCGCCTGAACCACCACTGCGCCTTCGTCCTCCACCAGAGTGTATTGGGTATGCGCCTCAATTTTGGGAAAGAGCAAGGGCTCCCAACCCTGGGGAAAATCCCCGCCGGCCGAGGCCCTGGAAAAAAGGCCCAACTCCAGGGCCGGCAGGCTTGCCGCCAGCGCCGCGGCCAGTCCGGCGATAAAAAGGCCGGCAACCAAACTCATCCGAACAATATTTTTTTTCATCAACATGGCTTCGCCTTCCCGGCTAAAATATCAATCGTCCATATCTCCATTGCCGCCAGTGGAGCAATCCTCCAGCCCCTGGCGATCAATGATTTGAATCTCCCGCTTATCCACCTGGATCAGGCCCCGATCCTTGAGCCTGCCCAAAGACCGGGACAGGGTTTCAGGGATGGTCCCCAACAGGCTCGCCAAATGCGCCTTGGAAATGTGCAGCACAACCAGGTCCGGGCTATTCTGCTCGGTCGCCATATGCAGGATGTATCCGGCCACCCTGCCGTCCACTTCCTTTAAGGACAAGTTCTCCACCTGGACTGTAAACTCCCGGAGCCTCCGGGCCAACACCGCCAGCATATTCATGGCGATGGCCGGGCTTTGGTTGATCAATTCCACAATGCCCTTGCGGGAAAAATACAGGCACCTGGTCTTGATCAAAGCCTGGGCGTTGGCCGGATAGGAGTCGCCGGAAAAAACCGGAACCTCGCCGAAGGGTTCGCCCGGGCCGAATACGTGGAAAATCTGCTCCTTGCCTTCGGGCGAAATCTTGTAAATCTTCACCTGGCCGTCCAGGGCCGCATAAAAGCCTTCGGCCTGATCACCGTCGTAAAAGATGAACTGTCCTTTTTTAAAGGAGACCTCCGCAGCCATATTGCGGACGAGCTTAAGCTGATCCTCGTCCAGCCCGGCGAAGAACGGAATATGGGAAATGATTTCAAACACCTTATCCAGCGATTTGTCCAAGCCCAAAATTCACTCCCGCTAAAATGAGAAAGTATCGGGCGCCTTTTCCCAGCACCACCCAGAACGTAAAGGCCAAAATATTCACGCGCAGTATTCCTGCTACCACGGTAAGGGGGTCGCCCACAATAGGCGCCCATGCAAAAAATAAGGCCGGAGCTCCCCAACGGGCAAAGGCTTTCTCCGCACGCTCCAGGGGTTGGGACTCGTTGTCGGCATATTTTTTCAGGATAAAATTCCGGCCCCACCTGCCTGCATAATAGTTGACCAGGGCGCCCAGGGAATTGCCCGTGGTCGCGATGATAAACACCATGGCGGGGTCGAAGCCCGAGGCGGCCATGGCGACAACGGCGGCTTCGGAACCCAAAGGGACCAAGGTGGCGGCCAAAAAGCTGACGACAAAAAGGCCTGCGTACCCGAATTGGATGAGTTGTAATTCGTTCATGGCCGCAAGCCTGTGTGTGCTGATAAATTAACAATTCAACTTTCGAGATTGGAAGTAATTGTTTGAAAGCAAGTAATTACGTCTGCTCCTAAAAACTCTATATATACCAGAGCCCGAGAATCATGGTCCCTTCCCCCCTGGCGGGGGAAGGACAGGATGGGGGGGACGCTCTGGGATGCCAAGTAATGTCACCCCCACCCCAGCCCTCCCCCGTCAAGGGGGAGGGAGCTTTTTGGGAGTCGCTTTTGGCGTCCAATTTCTGCATGCCTGTCACAATCTCCTATATATTTAGAACCTCATTACTGAAAATTGATTAAAAAGCTATGAGAAGGCATACCTTCCCGATCGGGGGAGAAATCAGCCTATGGGGCGATCCAGCCAGGCGATGGTCTTTTCCAATAATTCATCCTGGACGGATTGTCTGTCCCGGTCCGCGTTTTTAGGCAGTTTAAAAGAGTGGTCCCCGCCTTCCACGATTTCCAGGGCCGGTTCCAAAGGGAGTTGGACGAGATTTTTCTGCAGCGCGTCCAGGTCGCATAGGGAGTCCCGGGTTCCGGCGAAAAACAGGGTCGGAACGTTGATGTCCTTAAAATGGGAGCTGCGGGGCTCATCCTTTTTTCCCGGCGCGTGCAAGGGGAAGCCGTAAAATATCATGCGTTTGGGATCTATGGCGCCTGAGGCTTGAAGCTGGGAAGCCACCCGGCCGCCCATGGACTTGCCCGCGGCGATCATGTTTTGAGGCCGGAAGTGGGGATGGTTTTTCAGGTATTTGAAGGCGGCGATCCAGGCTTTTTCCAGGGTTTTCTGGCCGTCCGGGCGCTTTTTGCCTTCCTCGCGGTATGGGAAGTTAAAACGCATGACCAGATGCCCTTGCGCGGCAAGGCCCTCTGCCAGATTGGCCAGCATGGAGTGATTCATGTCGTTCCCGGCGCCGTGAGCAAGCACCATGGCCCATTTTTCGGGCCTGAATCCGGCTTCCGGCGCGTTGATCACAACAGATACGGGTTTGGAGTCCGGGATTTGCATCTTTGCCTGGATTTCAATGACTGACACCGCCTACCTCCTGTCTTTAGAAATAATCCCCCAATTCAACAGCTTGTTGCGACTTTTTCAACGCATTTATAGCCTTTTTCAAAGCCCTATACATGTCTTCATAGTCATCATTGCCGCTCGCTGCCAGTTGAGCGAATTCAATGCTGGCTTTCACCAGGCTGAAAGCGGGGCTGAGTGCGGCAGGCTGTCCCGCAGAACTCCTTAACTTTTTGGCTTTAGCTGCCAGTTCCTCCAACTCGGGCGTCCAATCCTTGACGGGAATGTTTTTTTGCGATTTCCCCTTTTGATCCGCGGGCTCGTCAAAACTCTCAATAATGCAATCGTTTTGCTTCGCCCGCATGTAGATGAACTTTAATTCTTCCTTGATCCCGCCTCCAAAATGCAGGTGGTGGAAGTGCATAAGGCCATCATATACAATTTTACCCTTAAAGGGCAATAAAACCGCTCTTGTATAGAGGGGGATGTCCCATTTTTCGATGAATTCGTCGAAATCCTGGACCAGCCCAAGGACGCCGTAAACAGTCTTGTCCTTAATAAATACAGCGTATTTTTTAAGGAGGCGTTCGATGAAAAAATCGCCCTTAATAAAACCTTTCCAGCCCAATACAATGGCAAGTTCTTCCTGGGTGAAGTCAAAAGGATTCTCCTCGACAAAGGAGTCAATCAAGTCGGCGTTATCCCACAAGGCGTCGCGAACCTGCCCCTTTTGATCCATGGACAATCCATCATACTCTTTTAAGTCGGCTACTTCAAAAATGCCCAGCTTGCTGCAAACATAAAGCTGAAGCGAAAACATCAGTTTATAAAAAACGGCGACGTCATCTTCGGAAAGTTTCAAGAACTTCTCCTCCCACGATGAAATGTTTGTATCCCAAAAGATAAGACGGGCTTGTTAACGCATTTACTGTTTACACTTTTAGCTGATGTTAAACCATGGCAACGGTTTAATTTTCTTCCCATTATCCAGACACATTCAAGGCCTGCTTGTCAATTCCGTAGAGGCTCAATGGCGTGAAAAAATGCAGGAAAGATAAAAATGGGGATTAAAAAGAGGTAGGCGCGTCGCCTTCCATATGCTCGGCCCAGGAGGAGTAAAAAGGCCTGGGCGCAACCAAAGACAAAGCCGCGTATTGGGATATCTTTTTTACTGGGGTCAGCTCCACCTTGAAACCGGGGGGCAGCATCACGCTGTCTTTGGCCAGGGCTTGGACCATTTGGGCGATGTTATCCACATGCCAGGGATTTTTAATGGCTACGCCCTCGCCGATGCCTATGACCTCTAATCCCAACAATTGGGCGGCGCTGACTGCGCAAAGGGCGACGGCATAAGCCGCCAGGTTTGCTACGAATACACACAGGCCGTCCGTCCCGGCTCCGGCCATCTCCATAACAACCTCTGCGCTGACGGCCTTGCCTCTTAGCGGAGAGGATCTTACCAGTTCGGCCAAATTCAGCTTTTCGCCGCCCAGGATTGCAAGGTTGCATTGGTTAAAAAACCGGCTCAGTTCTTCCAACTTGGAGTCGTCTTTGATGGAAAGCAATTTCCGCGCGCAGCTTTGAATCCCCCTGCCTGACGCGAAATTCTCGGCGCAGGCTGTTTTGCGGCCGGCGCTGCATCCGCATTCCCGCCATAGCAGGTCAGGAACAAAGCCCATGGGAACATGGCCGATTTCCAGGGGAGCGGAGGAGCCGGGAACGCCGAATCCGAAACCGGTTCCCAGAATAAAATAGCCCGTCTTTTTTGGTGAAATCTTCCGTTTGGCCTGATACCAAACGCCCTGGGCGGTCGCCGCGGCCGTTCCGTCATTAGCGGCCTCGACTGGATAATGTTCAACAAAGTACGGCGCCGTCTCAGGAGGCGGGGGAGCTTTTTTATCCAACATCAAAACCCCTTTTCCTTCGCCCGATTCCTCGGCGAAGCATAAGGGCGTGTTGCCGCCCATGATAAAAATCTTCCCGTTACGCTCCCACGTCCTGCCGCACAAGCTCACGCCTTTGGCGGCGATCTTTCTCCCGTTCATAACCGATCCGAAATGCTGAAGAAAGGCGGCTTCCTGATGTTCCAAATATAGCCTGACTCTTTGGCTTCGGGGGAAGCCGTTCAAAAAAGCGTCGCAGGCGTACTGGGCAGGGCCGTCTTCCGATTGTTCGGATATGAGGAGAAAAGGACTGTCAAAGCGTTCGTGAGCGACGATTTTTCCGGTTTTGTCGGCCAGGGAAAAATCCAGTTTGGTGCCGCCAACGTCCACGCCTAAATAATAGTCCATATTCCTTCAATTCAATTTACGGGCTATAGGGGAAAAATCATCCGGCGTTGGCTACGATCTGGGCCATGCCGTCGGGAACCTGACGCCACCAGGCGGCCTGGGGAATCGCCTCCGCCGGAGTGAAGCGCTGCCCCATCAAGGGAACCGCAAGGCGCACCCCGCTGGCTTCGGCTGCGGCGGAAACCCGCTCTGCAGGCTCGTCCCAGGAGTGAAGGCTCAGGTTAAACTTGCCCCAATGGATGGGCATGAGGGTTTCGCCCTGCAAGTCCAGATGGGCCTGCACGGTCTGTTCGGGCGCCATGTGTATCAAAGGCCAATACGGGCTGTACGCTCCGCATTCTATCATGGTCAGATCGAATGGTCCGAATTTTTCGCCGATCTCCTTGAATCCGCCGAAATATCCCGAATCCCCGCCGAAAAACACCTTATGCCGCTCGCCCTGGATCACCCAGGAGCACCACAAGGTCCGATACGCGTCCAGTCCGGCCCTGCCGGAAAAATGCCGGGCGGGCATGGCTGTATAGGTCACTGGTCCGAAAGTGAAACCCTGACGCCAGTCCAACTCCACAATGCGTTCCTTGTCAATTCCCCACCGTTCCAGATGAGCGGCCACGCCCAAAGGAACGAAAAACCGGGCGGTCCGGCCTTCCAGAGCCATGACGGACCCGTAATCCAGATGATCGTAATGATCGTGGGAAATCACCACGGCGTCGACGGCGGGCAGGTCCTCTATACTCAAAGGAAGCTCTTCGTTAAACTGCCTGGGGCCGGCGAACGCCACGGGAGACGCCCGCTTGCCAAAAACCGGATCTGTCAGGATCACCTGACCGTCCATCTCTATAATAGCCGTAGAATGCCCCAGCCAGGTGACGCGCAACTCCTCCTGGGCGCCCTGGCCAATGGCCTCTGCATCCACCTTCACAAAGGGCAGAGGATGCTCAGGAACCCGGTTGTTATCCGTAAAGGCGAATTTCCAGAACGAAACCACGGAACCCCAAAAAGATTCCTGGATGGGGGTTTCCATAGGATTGAAAAACTTTCCGTCCTTAAAATGATCCGATTCCCTTGTCATGGCAAGCCCATCCCCGCCGCCCCTGGCCCCCAGTTGGGGCGCGCAGGCGTAAAAAGCCGTCGCCGTTCCCAATAAAACCGTCAAAACAAACAGCGCCCCCATGGTTCTCCTTTTCATGCCCATTCTCCGGGTCTATCCTTTATAGTTGAAAATTTAAACTACTCGGTGTAGTTTCAGGATAATATAACACGGAATTTGAGCAAGTAAACCCCTAAGTTTACTTTTTTGAGAAAATAATATGAAACTGACGGAAAAGAAAAGAGCGGACATCCTGGAGGCGGCGGTGGAGGAGTTTAAGGCCGGGGGCTTTCAGGGAACGAGTATGGACCGCATAGCGTCCACGGCCAAGGTTTCCAAGCGGACGGTGTACAATCATTTCGCCAGCAAAAAGGAGTTGTTCCGGGCCATTTTGGTGGAGCTGGTCAAACGGGGCGCCCAAGCCCCGGACCAGGCTTACGACCCGGAGCGCCCATTGGATGAGCAGCTTTTTGAAATCGCCAATCAGGAGCTGGCCTTGTTTTCCTCCCAGGATTTTCTGGATCTGGCCCGGGTCACCCTGGCGGAATATATTTTAACGCCCGAACTGGCCCGCCGGGCCTTTGACGAAATGAACGACAAGGAATTGGGCGTGCATACCTGGATACGGCAGGCTGCGGAGGATGGGCGTTTGCGTGTGGCGGATCATGAAATGGCGGCCCATCAGTTTTTGGGCTTGATCAAAACGTTTACGGTCTGGCCCCAGCTTGTGGGCGGGCAGCCATTGCTTTCCTCCCAGGAGGCGGAGCAAGTCATTCGTTCGGCTGTGGCCATGTTTTTGGATCATTACGGGGTTGAATAGACCCCTTCTGTTTTCACGCAGAAAACGCCCTTTGGAAATGACTTCCAAAGGGCGTTTTTTCGTAATAAGCGGTCAGGTTCCGGATCAAGCCATGGCGGTTTCAAACGGCTCCGCCATGTTGTACCCGAGATCCAGGGCTTTTTGGTTCATCTCCAAAAAGCCCTTGGGGATGCGGGTTTCCAGCACTTTCATGATGGATTCCGGTTTGACGATCCGGATAATCCGGGCCACGGCGCCCAGCATGCACACGTTGTAGACGATGGGCTTGCCGATTTCGTCCATAACGGCCTCGTACATGGGCAACTGGATGGGAAGGGCGTCCACCTTTTTTTCCGTGGTCACATATTTGGGATCAGAAACAAGAATCCCCCCCGGCCTCAGAATGGGATAATTGAGGGAGTACGCCTGCTGGGTCAGAGCCACCAGCAGGTTGGGCTGCAGCACATTGGGGAAGAGGATTTCGGTCTTGGAAATAATCACGTCCGCGCGGGTGGATCCGCCCCGGGCCGCGGCTCCGTATTTTTGGGACTGCACCGCAGACATGCCTTCGTAGAGGGCTGCTGCTTCCGCAAGGATCACCGCGGCCGTGATGACGCCTTGTCCTCCTGAACCGGAAAACACAAGATTATGTCGTTGCATGTTATGCCCCTCCCTTTGCCCGTTCAATGATCTTGTCGTATTCGGCGCAATATTCAGGCAGGTTTTTTTCCACAAAAACGCCGCGCTCGATGAGTTCGGGATTTTCCTGCTTGGCCTTGGATCCGATGGGAGTGGTGATGTCCTTGAACCGCTTGATCATTTCCGGCGCTTCGCCCAGCTTGTTCTTTCTGCCGTAATAGGTGGGGCATTGGGTCATGATCTCCACCACGGAAAATCCGTCGTGCAGGATGGCGTCGTGAATCATCTTGGTGCATTCCTGGGCGTGGAAGGCCGTGGACCTGGCCACATAGGTGGCGCCGGCGGCTTTGGCGATCTCCACCACGTCAAAGCTGCGGTCTATGCTGGCGTACGGGGCGGTGGTGGCCATGCCCCCGACTCCGGTGAGGGGCGAAAACTGGCCGCCCGTCATGCCGTAAATTTTATTGTTCATGACGATGGCGGTCATGCCGATGTTCCGGCGGGCGGCGTGGAGAAAATGGTTGCCGCCGATGGCCAGGGCGTCGCCGTCGCCCATGGGCACGATCACGTTCAGCTCGGGTTTGGAGAGCTTGACGCCCGTTGCAAAGGCCAAAGCCCGGCCATGCAGGGTGTGCAGGCTGTGAAAGTCCACATACCCGGAAATCCGGGCCGAACACCCAATGCCCGAAACCATGACGATTTCGTTTTTGGAAAGGCCCAACTGTTCCACGGCCCTAAGCAGGCTGTTCAACACCGTTCCGTGGCCGCAGCCCGCGCACCACATATGAGGGAAAAAACGCTCGCGAATATAATCTTTAAGGGCCATGGCTTATACCCCCTTTCCCTGGATAAGACGGAGTACTTTTAAAATGTCCGGAGGCGTGATGTATTCGCCGTCCACCCGGTTGGCCAGGAACACGTTGTCCGGCCTGTCCACGGCCTTTTTCACTTCATGGACGATCTGGCCGGTGTTCATCTCCACCACGATTACGGATTTCTTCCCGTCGCAGCAATGCTTCACCACGTCCGCCGGGAAGGGCCACAGGGTTTGAAGCTCCAAAAGCCCCAGCCTTTCGCCCCGCAGCCTCCGGTCCTTGACCACGTGGAGGGCGGACCTGGCCGAACAGCCGTAGCTCACCAGGACCCTTTCCGCGTCGTCCAGGTAATACTCCTTGTAGCGGGCCAGAACATTCACCCGGTTTTCTATTTTGTCGATCAAATGCCGGATCAGGTCATGGACCATTTTGGGATCGGCGGTGGGGAATCCCCACATGTCGTGATACAGGCCGGTGACATTGTACCGGTGCACATCACCGAAATCCGACATGGGCAGGCGCCCGTCCTCCCGGGGCAGGTAGGGGTGGTAGTTCACGCCCTCCCTCACGCTGGTCCTGAGCCTTTCCACCAGGGGCAGTTCCCCGGGTTCGGGGATCTCCAGCTTCTCCCGCATATGGCCCACGGTTTCGTCCAGCAGGAGAATCACCGGGGTCCGGTAGGTTTCGGCGATGTTGAAGGCTTCCACCGTCATTTCAAAGACGTCCTGGTGGCTGGATGCGGTCAGGGCCACGATGGAGTGGTCCCCGTGCACGCCCCACCGGGCCTGCATGACGTCTCCCTGGCTGCCGTGGGTGGGCAGGCCCGTGGACGGCCCCCCGCGCATGACATTGACGATCACGCAGGGGATCTCCGCCATGATGGCGTATCCCAGCCCCTCCTGCATGAGGGAGAAGCCCGGCCCGCTGGTGGCGGTCATGACCTTGTGGCCCGTGAGGGAGGCGCCCACTATGGCGCAAATGGAGGAGATTTCGTCCTCCATCTGAATGAACTTGCCCCCGGTCGCGGGCAGGCGCATGGCCATGCCTTCCGTAATTTCACTGGACGGCGTGATGGGATACCCTGCGTAAAACTGCACTCCGGCGTATAGGGCGCCTTCCATGCACGCTTCATTTCCTTGTACGAATTTTACCTGTCTGCTCATTTTTCATCCTGCTCCGTGATGATTTCAATGGCAAGATCCGGGCAGCGCATCTCGCACAGTTTACAGGCGATGCAGTCCTCCGGCCTGACGGCCACGGACTTTTCCTCTGCATCCATTTCCAGGACCTTTTTGGGGCAAAGCTCTACGCAGATGCCGCAGCCTTTGCACCAGTCTCTATTGATCCTGTGTTCCTTGAGTTTGGCTTTAGCCATTTGCCGCTCCCATGAATGGTGGTTGGTAAATCTTAATAATTATCTCTTTCAGGTAAATCCATATCATGCCCCGCCTTGTCCTGGCAAATTTGATAGTGTGCATTTTTTGTTCCTTTTTGGGGGACCGCGGCCCGGGAATCCTGTTTTCGTCCGACCGTTTCAGCGCGTCATAAAAAGACCCCGCCTTTGTGCTTTTAATCAAAAAGGTTGCAATGGAGCCTGCCGCCCTGTATATTTTTTTCTCCAGATATAGTCAGGTAAGAGGGGTGTACAAACATTCATTAGAGTATTCGCCCAACCTTGGGGGCGAATAGGGGGAGCTGACTAACAATGCACGATATCAAGAAAATACTATTTGTAACCGACCTTACGTCCAATGCCGCCCATGCGTACCAATACGCCTTGACCATGGCGGAGCGCTTCGGCGCCGCCATCGTGGTGATGCATGTGATGGAAGGCACGGCGTCCCTGAACGAAGAGGCCCTGGGCAAGTGGATAGGCAAGCGCCGCCTGGAAGCGATGAAGGACAAGGCCAAGGAAGAGGCCAGGGACGCTTTGATCGGCAAAAAGCGTGAGCATAAAATCATGCAGGAGGCCCTGGAAAAATTCTGTACGGAAGTGGGGCAGGTCTGCGCCGATGATTCCAAAGTCACGTCGGACGCTATTGTCATCACGGAAGGCAGAGTGGTGGACGGCATTATCGACACGTGCAAAAAACAAGACTGCGACATGATTGTCATGGCCCATCCGGTCAGGAGAGTCATTGACGAACCTCTGTTCGGGGCCACCACCAGGGGGGTGCTGCGTAAAAGCATCAAACCGGTGCTGCTTGTTCCGCCCGAACAATAAACACGTCATTTTTTTTGGAGGGTTTTATGGTCAGGACTGAAATCAGGCTGTTTTTAACAAACAAGCCCGGAGAGCTGGGGCGTTTATCCAATCTGTTGTCTGACAACGACATCAATGTGGACGCCCTAACCATACAGGACGCCTCGGACTACGTGAAGGAGCTTTTCAAGGCCAGGGGCAAGTCCATCCGCCGCATTGCTTCGGCGTCCAACTACAACTCCATGCAAAAGGATTCGGTGGAGTACGCCCTGATTCGTCTGGTTGTCAGCGATACGGACAAGGCCGTGGATCTGCTTTCCAGGGAGGAGTACCTGTTTGACTTCATTCCGGTCATCGCCCTGGAAATGAAAAACAAGCCCGGAAGCCTGGCCGAGTTCGCCAACACCCTGGGGGAACAGGGGATCAACATCAATTACGTTTACGGATCGGCCGTTCCGGGCACAAGCAACGCCTTATTTGTGTTCAGCCCCGAGGACATTGATCAGGCGATTAAGATCTTCAAGGAATAGCGGCTCACGAGACAAGTCGTTTGCTAACGACCGAAATGACAAAAGGGCGGGGAGGCGATCTCTCCGCCCTTGTTGGTTGTACGGACTGATTGGAGATTCCCGGAAAGCGAACGCATTGGAAGCCGGAAGCCCGCCTGCCAATTAAATGACAACCCGACAGAATCCTAACGCCGCTTGCCGCCCCGGCAGCGCATGGGCACGCTCTTGCCGTCCCGCTCCTCATAGACCTGTATGGCGTGCACCCCGGCGCCCGAGCTGCCCCCCAGAATAAAGGTCACCAAAAACACATGGCCTTCGGCGCAAATGGTTTTCACAAGCCATCCGTTGAGTTCCGAAGGCAGCTTGTCCTCGCTAAGGATTTGAATGTCGTCGGCGAAGGCGCAGCAACTGCCCGCCAAGTATAACAACACGACAAGAAAAACGAGAATTTTCTTCATGAAATCACCCCCACTTGATTAAAATAATACGGGATTCCCCTAAGGCCCAGGATGGTGAGGCCATCTTGCATGAAAAACCCGTTTCTGTCAAGGCGCATGCCCGGCTTTTGCATTTGCCCTTTGTAAATCCGAATATGGCATAAAGCCTGCACTTTTCTTCCCTCACGGGCAAATAGCCGCCAAGGAGATTTTTTGATGACGCCGGGAGACATCCTGAAAAAGTGCCATTCCCTGGCCGTGGCCAAGACGCGGGAAATGGGAGACGACTATGCGGAGTTGGTCTTTTTCCGGAAAGATCTGGATAAATGGAGCCAGGTCCTTTCCGAAAACCTGGGGCCCGCGGAAAAGGACGAAAACTGTACGCCTTCCAAGGAGCAGCAGGGGTTGGCCAAAGCCCTGGGAGGGGTCCGGCACAGCCAGACCCTGTTCGCCCGCAAAGGGGTCAACGGGACCGTGGTGGCCTTATATTGGCCCTGGCGCGATAAGACCCACATCACCTTAAAGCTGGGGCTCATCCCCTGAAAAAGCGCTTTTATGACCCTTAGCCTGTAAAATACTTACCAATAGTCCCGTCTTTCGACTATCTGTTCCACTACCTGTTGTGGTTTCATCGATTGTAATAAAAAAATCTTGAAATAACAAAAACGTAATGATAAGTTACTATCATACTTGTGTATTCTTGGCCCATGAGCCGAGGATCCCCCGGGCCGTGTCCTGTGCATTGCCTCCCTGTTTGACTCAGTATAGCTTCCGGTCTATCAACCGGGCTTTTGGAATATAAAGAACGCTTACCCAATACACCATTCCCTGTGGGAAACAAAATTATGAAATCTATCCGTCAGGCTTGTCCGCGCCTTTGGATCATGCATAGCGCCTGCCTGGCTGATTAAAAATTCCGGCCCTCAAAAAGGCCGGATATTATGGGGATGGGTTACTTCTGCGCGGTGGGATGGATCCCGGGCGCTGATTAGCCCCTGTTGGATGTAACATAGCCAAGAGGAAGTTTATTATGTCTGAGCGTGAAATGGGAACGGTCAAGTGGTTCAATGACAAAAAAGGTTTTGGTTTTATTGAACGTGAAGAAGGCGGGGATGTGTTTGTGCATTACAGCGCCATCGTCGGCAACGGATTCCGCTCCCTGGCCGAAGGCCAGAAGGTGGAGTTCACTGTGGTGCAGGGCGCTAAGGGGCCTGCTGCAGAAGAAGTCTCTTCCGCGTAACGAAAGAAGCTCCTTGCCTTCCGGGGGAGCCGGTTTGGTCGGAAGGCGCGGAGCCCTTCCAACATCACAATCCAGGGCCTGAAAACCCTGTTTAAAAGCCTGTGCATTCCCTTTCGGAGATGCGACTGTTTGGGTGCGTCCTGATTTCAGGGCTCGCAAAGGCCCCGCCGTGATACGCCGAAAATCCCTAAAGGTTAGCATCCGGTCAGCCGATAATAAGAATGGATCGCGGGAATCCTACCCCAACACGGTCCATTCATATTCTTCGGGAAGCCCCTGGATATTTCCCCCCCCTTCCCCCGCACCGGATTCCGGGGGCTTCGTTTTCCACCCACGAACAGGCTCCTGGCCTGTTCTTGGTTTTTGGGCCTGGCCGCAAACAAGTAACTATTCGTTAATACGAGGATTACAGCAAAAATTGACTCCCTATATAAAAAAGGCCGACGCAGCCGCGCCGGCCTTTTGCAATTGCAATAACTAAATGGCTACCATCGCATGAGGTTGGCGCCCCAGGTAAAGCCTGCGCCAAAGCCGAGCATCATAATCAAGTCGCCCCGCTCCAGTTTTCCGGCCCGATAGGTTTCGTCCAAAAGCAGGGGGATGGAAGCCGCCGTGGTGTTGCCGTAATTCTGCATATTGTGGAGGAACTTCTCCTGGTCGATCCCCAGCTTGTCCGCCACGATCTGGTTGATCCGCATGTTGGCCTGATGGGGGATGAAAAACTTGATGTCGTCCGGGTTTACATTCTGGGTTTTAAACGTGTTCTCCACGGTTTCCACCAGTCTTGTCACCGCGTGCTTGAACACGGTCCTGCCGTCCATTTTGGGGAAAATGTCGGTGTTGTCAATGGAATCGTGGGTCATATACGGCTTCCGGGACATGTCCCAGATATCCAGGTACAAGGCCCTGGCGTGCTTGCCGTCCGCATGAAGCTCGGAATACAACAGGCCCCGGTTGGGATCTTCGCAAGGGGAGACCACGGCCGCCCCGGCGCCGTCCCCGAAAAGCACGGTCACATCCCTGCCCCGGGTGGAAAAATCCAATGCGCTGGAGTGGACTTCCGAGCCCACCACCAGTACATTCTTATACTGGCCGGTCCGCACAAAGGCGTCTGCAATGGACAGGGAGTACAAAAAACCCGTGCACTGATTCCTTACATCCAAAACGCCCTGCCCTTCCAAACCCAACTTGGCCTGCAGATAACACCCTGTTCCGGGAAAGTGATAATCCGGCGACAGGGTGGCGAAGATCAAATAATCCACGTCCTGCATCTCAATGCCGGCGTCATCCACCGCTCTCTTGCACGCCTCCACAGCCAGGTCCGAGCAAAACACCCCGTCCTCGGCGTATCTTCTTTCCTTGATCCCGCTTCGCGTCTGGATCCACTCATCGCTGGTGTCCATAAACTGGGCCAGGTCGTCATTGGTGACGACTGTGGGAGGGACATAGCTCCCAATACCGGATATCACACTACGAATCATCAATTATCCTCCGAAAATGAACAGGCGCGTTTACGCGCAGGGCAGGCGTTTGTCAGGCTAATGTTTAAAGAATGACCGAAGGCTTGTCAATGGACTTTGGCCTGAAAATCCCCAATATAAGGAAGCCGGTCGTCCTGATGAACAAGATTTTTCCTGCATGGCAAGACACTTTCGTCTCCTTCCCACCCGAAATTTACCTAAAGTTCTCTGAAAAAAAACCGAAAGAATTCCTAGATCAGCGCAAAACGTTCTTTGACAATAGGAAATCACCACAGGGCGGTTCTTTTTTTGAACAGCGTCGTCATGTTGCTTTTTGTTCTCAGCCAAACCTGTTGCAAAGCGGGGACGGAAAGCCACGGGTCCGCGTCCGCGGACAGCCGGGTTGCCTGCAGGAATTACCTGCTGAAAGGGGACCTCATGAAGAAAAAAGCAATCTTGATCACAATCATTCTCGTAGTATTAGGGTGCGTGCCGGCCATGGCCCAAATGGTGGAACTTGCTGATTCCGATTTGGAATTGATCACCGGTCAGGCTTCGGATATCGGCGTCCCCCAAACCTTTGAAAACGCGGACGCCAGCCAGATACGGTACAATTTCGAATTGGGCGCCCTGGACATGGACTCTGTCATCCAAAACCTACAAGGGACGGAGTTCGAATTGCCCAGGACCACCATTTCCATTGAGTCCATCTCCACCAGCACCCCTTTTGGCGCCATCGACGTCAGAGGGATTAACGTGGACATGGAAGCCGGAACCACAGTTCGTTTTTTTTAACCATACGGAACGGTGCGGCAGCTTGACGGCGCTGTTGAGAAAAAGACCTCCCTACCTGTGTTTTTTCTTATTGCTAACCTGCTAATTATAATAATTAAAGAATAAAAAATACATAAAATCAGTATATTATAAACCAAGGCCTTGGGCATGGGTTTTGCAAATATTGCTATCGTCGAATTTGTCGTCATGTTTGGCGGGGGAACCAAACGCCGGCTATACAGCGGATTGTCGTTAATTGACGAATTATCGTTAATTTTTGATCTTGCTTCCCGGCAGGCCTTCCCCCCACGTTTTCAATTAATAAAACGGAAGGCCAGGCTCATGATTACCATACCAGCGCAAGAAAGCGCCGGTTTTGCACCCTCTTGTGAAAACCGGCGGATCAAAGAAGCGGCCAGACTTGCTGCGTTGCTCAAGGAAGCCTCCCGCACGGGTCACCGGCAAGAGGAAGTCCAGTGCATTCTGGACGTGCAGGAGGGCCTGTGGGAAAGCAGCGTGCCGGAAGAACGGCTCCATAAGGTTTTTTCCCTGGTCTTTCAAGCAGCCGGAGAACATGCACCCATTGGCGGCAGGATTTACGCCAAACTTGGAAATGTCGCCATTTCCAACGCCGAAGCCGAAGCCGTCGGCATACAGCCCGGCGCCTATGTTAAGGTCTCCATCACTAACAGCGGCTTCAATATGGACTGCCCGGAAAGTTTAACCACGGAAACGGACGCCCTTTGCGGCCTGATCCATACCCCCGGCCCTAATGGCGAAGTCGCCTTCTTCCTCCCGGCCGAACACAATGAAAACCCCGCCCCAAAACCCGGAATCGAAGAAAAACAACGCATCCTCATCATGGACGACGACGAAGCCGTCTGCGAAATCGCCACTCAAATGCTTAAATTCCTGGGGTACGAATCCGCCGTGTCCATGAACGGCGACGAAGCCGTGACCATGTATAAACAAGCCCAGGAACAAGGCAGGCCCTTCGCTGCGGTTATCCTGGATCTCACCGTGCCCGACGGCCCCGGCGCCGAAGAAACCATCAAACGCCTGGAAGCCCTGGACCCCAATGTGACGGCCCTCATCTCCTCGGGATATTTCGACGAGCCGGCCGTGGCCCAGTTCCAGGACTACGGATTTTCAGGGGCCATCATCAAGCCGTTTCGTTTAAAAGCCCTGGGGGCTGTTATCAAAGCCGCCCTGACCGGGGAGATCGGTTGAGGGAAGATTTTTCTCTACGCATGGAAAAAATCGGTTGACAAAATTTTTTAACTGGACTACTGGTCGGACCATCAGATCAGATGATGAGGCTACCGCCAAATGCGAGGATCGCCATGCAAATAAAACCCGTGGAAAAACAAAGCCTGTCCAACCAGGTTTTCAACCAGATCAGAGACTTTATCCTGAACGAACAATATCGCCCCGGAGACAAACTCCCCTCGGAGCGTGAATTGTGCGATCTCATGCAGATCAACCGAAGCTCCGTGCGGGAAGCCCTCAAACGCCTGGAGCAGGCCAGGCTCATTGAGATCCGCCACGGCGAGGGATCCGTGGTCCTGGACTTTAAGTATCACGGCGGATTCGACCTTATCCGGCACATGGTGGAGCCTGGCAAGCCTCTGAATTACCTGGCCATACGCAGTTTGTGCGAGGTTCGTTCCCTGGTATGCACGGAAATCGCACGGCTGGCGGCCTTGCGGATCAAGGAGCCGGAGTTAGAGGAATTGGCTGGGATCGTGGGGCAAATGAAAATCTGCGTCCAGGACGGGGAAGGGGATTTTCAAAGCCTGGATTTTGAGTTCCATTACACCCTGGCCAAGGCCAGCGAAAACGTGGCTTTTTTGTTGATGCTCAACTCCATCCGGGAGGTTTACCTGCCCATGGCCCAGGCCTTTTCCGCCATGTTTACGCATGTTGCAGGCGATCCCGGAGTATACGAAGACATATATCAGGCCGTAAAGGGGGGGGATTCCCAAGAGGCCGGAAACTTAACCCACCAATTGATAGAAGAAGGCAACCGGATTTTCATGGAGTTACATGAGAAGGCCTGAAGCGCCGGGCCTGACTGGGAAAGGACGCAACATGGCAAGTTTGCAAGGAAAAAGGGTTTTGATCACAGGCGCGGCCAACGGCATCGGCCGCTCCATGGCGGGATTCTTCGCCAAGGCGGGGAGCACGCTCATCCTGACGGATATGGACGAACAGGCCCTGGAGGAAACCGCGGACAAGCTGCGCCAGGGCGGAACGCGCATCTACACCTATGTGGTGGACGTATCCAAATCCGAAGAAGTGAATAAAATGGCCGAACAGGTCATCGCCAATCCGGGCATCGACATCCTTGTCAATAACGCCGGCATTGGCCATAACGGGGAAATCATTGAAACGCCCCTGGCCAAGTGGAAAGCCCTCATGGACGTGAATTTCTACGGCCCTCTTTACCATGTCTATGCGTTCATGCCTCAAATGATCAAGCAGGGCAGCGGCCACATCGTCAACGTGTCCTCGGGCCAGGCATTTTTCCGCCTGCCCACCTGGGGGCCCTACGCAACCATCAAACTGGCCCTGGGCGGGTTTTCCGAACTCCTGCGGGTCGAGGCCAAAAAATTCGGCATCAAGGTCACCACGGTCTACCCATTTATGGTGAATACCGGATTTTATAAGGAAATCGAGGGCGACACCTTGGGAACCAAGCTGTCCATGAAGCTCCTGCCTTTTTATTCCATGAAGCCCGAAAAGGTGGCTAAAATCATCTTTAAGGCCGTGAAAAAGGAGAAGCCCGTGGAGATGGTCAGCATGCTCAATGACCTGGGATATATCACCCGACTTCTGCCGCCTGTTTCCAATATGGTGAGCGCAGCCTCCCTTCTCTTCCTGGGCAAGGACGCCGATATCCTACGCCGGGAGCAAGGGATCTAAAACGCATTATTTCTGAACTTTAGGTATATGGAGACGATATATGGGACGCATTAAAGATTTGTACACAATGGTCAAGGAACGCCGCCTGGGATTCGTCATGGACGAAGTCATGAGCGGAGACCACGAATTCATGCCCGGCATGGGGCCCGAAGGCAGGCTCCCCTTTGAATTCCGGGTGACCTGGGGCCCCAGGCATTTGATCAAATGGATCAATCCCCTGGGCGGGGCGTTCATGACTCAACCTTTGGAAGGGACGGTGACCGTGGGGGGGATGTGCACAAGGGTTCCCTGCTCCGGAACCCTGGAACTGGCCTATTTTACGGAGGCCAAAATTCGGTACACCTTTGAATTCGTTTTCGGCGGAAAAACCTACCATTTTGTGGGTGAAAAAATCCACATCAGGCCTTGGAACCTCCATGTAAGCCACACAACGTGTTACGGGACCCTCAAGGAAAAGGACACAGGCAAGCCGGTATCCAAGTCTGTGACCCACTTCAGGTTCCGGACCACGCCCGCCTTTCTTGCCAGCCTCCGATTCGCCTGAGGCCCCGCCATTAGTTGATAAAGGCTCATCATAATACCTCCGTCAAAAACGAATCGCCCAAACCGGCCCGGTTGAAAACCCTCTTCAACCGGGCTTTTTTTCGTCAAAGGCAAAGAACACTAAAACGAAAAGCAAAAAGAGAATTTACGCCTCCGGCGGCAAACTTTTGAAAAAGTTTGATCAAAACTTTAAAATGGCGCTTCGCGCAGGGAAATATGAAAAAAATTTCGGCTCCCCCTTTGGATGGTTTACTTAAAAATTGCCGTTCCAAGCCTGTCAATGCATCCATAAAATGTATTTGCCGAAAAAATCCAAGGCTCTTGTTTTGGGCGCCCCAGACAGCGCAGTTTGCCGCCGAGTTGCGAAGCGAGAATAGATTCGCCCCCAAGGTCTGCTCCAAAATCAGGGATTTACAATACTCCCGGATATTTCTATTTGCTCATGCTTCTTCCCCCGTTGTTAAGCCTACTAAACTCTCCCCTGAAGGCTTCACAGTTTCGATCAATTCACAAACCTTGAGCGGAAACTCTTGATTTCTCCCGCAAGATCCGTGGTATATTCCTCACTACACATAATACAAATTGGGGTGAAAGCCATGACCGATGAAAGCTCAAGGAAGAGCGCCGTAAAGAAAACCGGCGTCATCTGGTACGAAGACGGTACGAAGGAGACCTTTGAACTCCGCCAAATCTCCGATGAAGAATTGCAGCACGTCCTATCGGAACACAAAAAATGGGTTGATTCTTTCCGAAAAGAGGGAAAACAAGCCGACTTAAGAAAAACAGACTTAAGCTACCGCGATCTGTCAAATTTTAATCTATTTGAAGCAAAATTTGGAAAAGCGAGCCTCGTGGGAGCCAAAATGGAAAACGCTTATTTAATGGGAGCTAACCTTCAAAAGGCTGATCTAAGAAGTGCCAGTTTAAAAAAGGCTGTTTTATATGGGGCCGACCTCCGGAAGGCTGTTTTACATAGCGCCGATCTCCAAAGGGGGGTGCTACTGGAAGCCAACCTGCAAAAGGCTGATTTACGGAGGGTCAATTGTGAGGAAGCAGATGTTTTTGGGGTCAAATATAACAGAAACACTCTTTGCCAAGGCATTCGGATTTCCTCTTGTCACGGCAGCGCCATGTTCAAGGCCTTCGCCCAGCACCAGGATTTTTTGGAAGAATTGCAGACAAGAAAGTGGAATAATAAAGAGTTGAAGTTCAAACTCGGCAAAAAGGAGTTTGATCTAAACAATTGGGGCAAAGTCTTGTACCATATTTGGAACATCTTCGCTGATTGCGGACGCACTCCATGGCGGTGGATGGGGTGGTCGGCTGGTTTTATGGGCATTTTTGCCATTATTTTTCTTTTATTGGGAAAGAACGCCTTTGTCATTAGCAACCTGTCTCATGAGGGAATAGTGGAGCGCTTTGGATGCCTGCTCTATTACAGCATCGTCACCTTCACCACCTTGGGCTTCGGGGACGTAACGCCGGCCAACGGTTGGGCCGCCTTCTTTGTAGGCATTGAGGTCATGATTGGATATGTGATGCTTGGCGGCCTGATTTCCATTTTTGCCACCCTGATCACCCGCCGAAGTTAAAATGAAAGGGCCTTTAAAAAGGCTTCAAACCATCTTGAAAGGCCCTGAAAAAATTTTTAAATGTGTTCAACTCCACCGGCGTACAATTTCATCCCAAATGTCGCGTTATTCCCGCAAGACGCTGGATTCCCGATAAAGACGCTCGAGAATGACGAATAACGGCTATGACAGGCGCGGGGGCCTGTCGCTGCATTTCCTTCCAAGAGATATACTTTTTACCCCTCTCAGCTCTTGCGCGCAGCGCCATTTTAAAGTTTTGATCAAACTTTTTCAAAAGTTTGCCGCCGGAGGCATGAAGTTTTCCTTGCCGCCGGAGGCAGGCTTATCCTGCTCTTTTTCTCTGTTCGTTTATCAGGCTTTGTAGGGGCTGTCGTCGCTTAGGAAATGGAGGATGGCCTGGCGTTTGGGGTGGGCGTCCAGCCAGGATCTGATTTCCTTGATTTTTGAATAATCGGGATCGCCGAATTTTTTGGCGTACAGGGCGTCCAGTGTTTGGGAATTTTGCTCCTGGCGCACTCCCGCCTGCCAGGGGGCGGTGAAGACCGAGTTGATTTCGTCGTGGAGGTTGCGGTCTTTCATGGCTTCCCATTCATTGGCGTCCAACCACACGCCTCCGCAGCCGCCGCAACGGTCTATTTTAAAATCCAGACCGTGGCCCACCTTGTATTTAACCATGAGGCGCGAGCATTCCGGGCAGAATTTGGCCTTTTCCACGTCGTGGATTTCCAGGGAAATATCTGAAAACGGCTTCTCCGGGAGCGTTCCTTGTTGTTTTTCCAGCCAATGGGAATAGTCGTTTGCCACGATCATGCGGCCTCCGCATTGGGCGCACGCGTAGGCGATGAGATCTTGTTCCAATTTTTCCCGCGTTAAACCGGCATTTTTACAAACAGGACAATCCATGAAATCCTCCACAACAGTTTTCTGGGACGATTGAAATAATCAGCTAAGTTTGATCGTGGGCATAATAGCACCATAATGGCAGTTTTTCAATTGGCTGGAAGAATGGATTGGATGAGAGAGGCAATAGGTGTAGCAGCGCAATGTTGGGTGAACCCGCGCGTCATTTGAATTGCCGAATTAATTCAAAAATCCCTTTATTATATTAAATTTCTATCACTTTTCTCTTGCGCAGAACCACCCAACCTACAATTCGATGGGTAGAATATTGCAGGCTGAATAAGCATCCGCGCGAAGCGCTATTTAAAGTTTTTTGCGGAGCTTTTTTTCAAAAAAGCGACTCGCCGAAGGCAGTTTTTAAATGTTTCACATGTTGGCGGCGACGGGGCCGAAAACGGTGCGGATGATGTTGTCCGTGAATGCTTCCGGGTCGATGCTTCTGTCGAAGAGCAGGCTTGGCAGGACTACGTGCTCCACGGTTCCCAGGATGGCCTGCATAAGAAACCAGGGTGAAACATCGTTCAATATCTCCCCGTTTTTAATGCCTTCTTGCACAATGGAAAGGATCAGGCCGCAGTATTCTTTGACGATCAGATAGGTTTCGCTGTCGTAGTATCCGGGGAAGTTGCGCACTTCAATAAGCAGAATTTTGGCGTGAATCCGATCTTTATTCCAATTATCCAGGGTGCGCCATATGAGCTTGCGCAGCTTTTGCAGGGCGCCGGACACGGCGACCAGGTCGGTGTAGAACTGCTGCAGGGATTTTTTTTGATGCTCGGCGAGGACGTAGTGGAGCAGCCCCCGCTTATCGCTGAAATACCGATAGATGAGAGATTCATTCACGCCGGACACGCGGGAGATTTCAGCGGTGGTGATGGAATTGAAATCCTTCTCCGCCAGCAGTTCCTCCAAAGCCATGGCCAGTTTGATTTTCCCTTTTGGGGTGGATTGCGTCCTTTGATAAGGCGTAGGGGCCTTTTGCCCGGCGGTCGAAGCGGCTTTGCGATTTCCCATATACGTGTATGCCTTTGCTGTTTGCCTGGTTTTGCGTCCTGATGAAATTATTTTCCCCGCCTTCGCCAAACGCAATCCTTTCATATTTCCGGCATTGCAAGCAGCCCTCATGATGCAAATCGGGCTTTTAAGAGGCTGGCCGGAACATCTTACTGGCCTGGGGTCAGGTCGCCTAACATAGCGTTATTTTTTTCATCCTGTCAAACGGAGTTGTTTGAAGCCATAGGCTTTGCGGCAGGCTTCAAAAACTGGAAACACGGCGTCGATTGCACTGGCCGTCTATGCGACGAGCCGGCTGATGTTGGGCCGATTCGGTTTGCTGTTTGTCCGCCCATCGAGCGGGAAGGCTAAAAGGATTTGACATGCTCCACTTTGATTGTATAGTATTACTTACCTTTAAGCAAGTATTAGATGCTTGCATTTCTGCAAATATTCCAAATGCACCCGCGCCGGAAAAAAATCGGCATGGGCAAAACGCAAAAACAACCGCTGACCCCAAAGCGAGGAAAAGCCATGAAGATCAAATCCGCCTCCGATTATATGGAAAGCCTGAAAAAACTGTCCCCCGTGATTTATTACAAAGGGGAAAGGATCGAGGACGTGACCGCCAGCCCGGCGACCGCGCCCCATGTACGGGCTGCGGCCATGACCTACGCACTAGCCAACACGGAGGAATACGGACATTTGGCTTCGGCGACGTCCCACTTAACGGGCCGGACCATCAACCGGTTCACCCATGTGCATCAGAACGTGGAGGACCTGATCAAAAAGGTCAAGCTGCTCAGGGTTTTGGGCCAAAAGACGGGGACATGCTTTCAGCGCTGCGTGGGATTTGACGGCATCAACGCCATGTATTCCGTGGCTTATGAAATCGATCAAAAATACGACATGGGGTATTTCGAGCGTTTTAAAAAATGGCTGATTCATATTCAGGACGAAAACCTGATGGTGGTCGGCGCCATGACAGATCCGAAGGGGGATCGGTCCAAAGGCCCGGCCGAGCAGCCGGACCCGGATCAATACCTCCATGTGGTCAAGCGCACCAACGACGGGATAGTAATTCGGGGGGCCAAGCTGCACATGACCGGCGCGGTCAATTCCCACGAAATTTTGATTATGCCCACGACGGCCATGGATGAGTCTTCCAAGGATTACGCCGTAGCCTGCGCCCTGCCCGTGGACGCCCCGGGGGTGACCATGATTTTCGGCAGGCAAGCCAATGACAGCCGCCGGGATCTGGAGGAAACCATTGACGTGGGCAAGCCTTCTTTCGGCATTGTGGGCGGCGAGGCGGTGATCGTTTTTGACGACGTTTTCGTGCCCTGGGAAAACGTTTTCATGGATGGGCAGACCGAATTCGCAAGCAGCCTGGTGTATCGCTTTGCGGCCCATCACCGGGCGAATTACGGGGCGTGCAAGACCGGGCTCATGGACGTTCTCACCGGCGCCGTGACCTACCTCGCCCAACTCCAGGGCTCCGCCAAGGGCTCGCATGTGCGGGATAAAGTCACGGAGATGATCCATTTAAGCGAAACCCTGTACAGCTCCTCCATCGCCTGCTCCGCAGAAGGAAGCCCCACCCCATCAGGGGCCTTCATGGTGGACACCATGCTGGCCAACGTGTGCAAGCACAACGTCACCCGCTTTCATTTTGAGGTGGCGCGCCTGGCCGTGGATCTTGCCGGCGGATTTATCGCCACCCTGCCCAGCGAGTACGATTTTCGCAACGAGGAAGTGGGGCATTTGATCAAAAAATACTTCTCCTGCGTGGACGGGCTGCCGGTGGAGGATCGAGTGAAGATAGGCCGGTTGATCGAAGCCATGACGGGAGGAACCGCCATGGTGGAGTCCATGCACGGCGCAGGTTCTCCCCAGGCGCAGCGCATCATGATATTCCGGGAAGGCAAATTAAACGAAAAGATCCAGTTCGCCAAGGCGTTGGCGGGAATACCGTCGAGGGCGAACAAATAGAAACAGGATAAAAAAAGGCCCCAAAAAAAGAGCTGTTAAAATCAGGCGTCCGGGACGGGGTTTGAATTCAGTTTGCAGGGAAAGGCGCACATTTTATCCGCCTCCGAGCAAACGTTGGGAGTGTTCCCGCGTTTTCTGAATTCTTCAAAATGGTCCAGCCAGCCTTCACCGGCTCTGGGGCATACATGAATAAACTCCAAAAAATCGGTGAACGATTCCAGGGTTTCCGGGCTTAATCCGTGCTCCATCTTGCAGGCTTCGTCGTCCGCCACGGTTTGGTCTATACGCAGAATATCCGTGAGGAACTGGTACAGAATTTCGTGCCTGCGGCGCATTTCCTTGCCCACTTTCACGCCGTCCGAGGTCAGACGCACATACTCGTATTTTTCGTAATGCACGTAACCCTTTTTACCCAGGGTTTTCAGCATGCTTGTCACGGTGGGCATTTTCACCCCCACAGCCTTGGCAATATCCCGAACGCGCACCACTTCCTTTTCCTGGTTCAGTTGGTAAATAGTCTCCAGGTAATCCTCCATCACGGAGGTCAGGGGTCTTTCGACCTTGGCGGGGGCCTTTTGGGCTTCATTCTTGGACTTTTTTTCCGTTGCCATGAGCGCCTCATATATGAGTTTGTTCTAACAGCATTTCTATATTCTATCGTATAGGGATCACGGAGCGGTGTCAAGGTCGGCAAAACAGGTCGGCGAAACGCCAAGGCCGCATCATCCCATGAATCAATAAGATTGGCTATTAGTATTATTTACTTTTTTAATAGGGTTAAAAAACAGGCCGGCTGCTTCAGGAATGCAGAGCCGCCAGGAACAGCAGCGTTCCCAGCGAGGTCAGCATAAAGGCCCCGAGCAGTTCCACAAAAACAAATATTCTATCCGCTGAGGCGAAGCGCCCTGCGGTCGCGGCCAGGCTTTTTTTCCCGAAGTGCCCAATTAGCACCACGCAAGCAATGGTAATGGCCATGCCCAGAATCTGGGTGAATGATAGGATGACGCCCAGCCACAGCATGCCCATGGACAAACAAAACAGCATGACGAAAACCACGCCCGGGCACGGGACCATTCCCATGAAAAAAGCAACGGAAAATATCCTTTTCCAGGAAAGGGATGCGTTGGAATAAGCACCCTGCTCCGTCTGCACGGAGTCTTCCTCCCCGGCGTCCCGTCCTTTCCTGATCTTAAGCAACCCGCTTACAAAAAGGACGGCGCCCAGGACGACCAGGGCGCCATAGCTGACCAACTGAACCACATGGCTGGTTTGATCCATGGATTGGGAGACGCCGGTTTCCAGGATAAATCGTGCGGCAAACACGATCAGGATGCCCGACATCCCGTGAAAAAAAGCTATCAGGGCGCCCAGGGCGATCACCCTTCCCACGCCTTGCCTTTGGGTGAGAATGTAGGAGCCTGCCACGGCTTTTCCGTGACCTGGCCCGGCGGCGTGCAGAATCCCGTACAAAAAGGTTATAGCCAACAAAGGAAGCAAGGGCGCGGCGGACCTTTGGTCCCTGGCCTCCCTGACCAGGCCGGAAATTTTTTGGTTTAAACCAGCCTGGATGACTATAATTTTATCTAAAAAGGGGTAGCTTAGCCGCGACTTCGATTGCTTTGATGTTGTTTCAGGCGTCTGCTTTTCCTGGGGAGCCTGATCTGAGTGGGGTTTAAAAAACGGGTTTTCGGCCTGAACCGCCGTTTGCCCCGCAAACTGCAATCCAATAATAACTAATAATATTAAAAAGATATTATATTTTTTAAAATTCATTCTTTCAACTTGAAACGGATTTCCGTTTCCCAGGGGTGAAGCATGCCGAAGTAATAGGATTTGTCCTGATTGACTTCTGTTTTGTGCTCAACCTGGAATTGCTCCTTTTTAGTCAACGAAATGGGATCTTCCGCAAAGGTGAGGGCGGAGTAAAAGGTGGGGTCGTATTGGGCGATGGTGACTGTCTTCCAACCCGCAATGGCCTTAACATGACAGGGTATGAAAAACTCGTAAACCAGTTTTTCGCCGTCCAGGCTGGCGTTGAAATCCTTGACGAACTGCACCTTAAAAGGCTTCCTGTTGATGGTGATTTCGGTAAAATACCCGTGCTCCTTGAGATGGTCGAAAGCCTGTTCCTTGATCATAGGAACGTGTTCGGGCATCATGGCGTAATCCGAAATTTCCAGCATATCTTCCAGGATGACGATGGTGAACATCTCGTCAAACACCCAGGTAGACTGAAAACCGGCCAATCCTGCCTCATCAAAGACAATCTCTATCTTGTTTTCCACAAACACATGGGGATGGGCGCGGACCTGGGGCGGAAGCAAAAACAGGCATGCAATGACTAATCCTGCGGCTGCTTTGTTATACAGCTTGAAAAAACGTGGCATATGGTTTTCCGCAAACCTCCCTGTCGGGAATCATATAGGTTTGCCGGAAATTGCCACGCCTCTATGGTTATGTCAAGGCTATAGTCTGTTCGGGCTTTTGGATCATTCGCCCTTTTCAGAATCGTCTTCCAAACATAGAGCGTCGCATTTTTCGTGCTCGCCGCGGCCGGGCAGGTTTGCCGGACACGAATCGCAGCCGCAGCAGCAGCCCGGCTCTTTGTTCTTAAAGGCGGCGCTGAATCGTCTGTAAAGATACCAGACCGAGACCAGCACTAAGATTCCTACTATAATTGCGTCCATTCTATTGTCTCCCTGCCGCTTAAAAAGAGTTTCCAGGGGCGACCCGGCAAAAGGCCGCCCCTTTTTAGAGCTTTTTAGAATGTGATGGCTGTTTCTGTTTTTCGGCGGCCCCCCGGTTAGTCGAGTTCCCGGGGGGGAAGGCCCTATTTCATATCCCTAACCTGCACCCAGATGACGGCGTCCTGGGAGAGTTCCTTGCCTTCGTGCTTATCCTGGGCGCCCGCGCCCAGAGCGCAGAATCCCCACCAACCGGACTTGGGCAGGCCAAAGGAAAACTCGCCGTTGGCATTGGCTTTAATGCCCATGGTCACAAAGGAGTCCTGGGGGGCTTCCGCGGCCGCAGCGGCGTCAAAGGCGTTCTTAACCATGTTGGGATTATGGTTAAGGTATTCCACTTCGATTTCCGCGTACGGAACGGGCTTTCCGCCGCCCATGACCACGCCGCGGAACACGTTGCCGGTCCACAGGGCGTAGGGTTTGTCCAGGGCAACGATTTCAGCGGGCAGGCCCAGTTCGGCGTCCCAATCCGTGGGGAAGCCGCCGGTGTTCACGACCATCTTGGTAATCTGCTGGATGTAAATGTCCTCTTCGGCTTCGTAATAAGGAGCGGGAACCAGCACGAACACGTTATCGCCCATGCCCCGCAGCTTGTATGAGGACTCAAAGGCCTTACCGCTGTTGGTCAGGCTTTTCCAGGTGATGGGCTTGAGCGTATCCTTAAGGTCCTTTTTCTTTTCCTTGCGGACCACGTAAAACTCCTCCGGAATTCCCATGTCCATGGTGTGTCCCGCTTCAAAGGGATGGGTGAAGACCATTTTCAAGGGAATTTCCTTGCCTTTGTCCAGAGCGGATTCCGGGGTGTAGATCATTTGAAAATGCGCAAGCGCGGGGGCGGCTATTGTGATGCAAAAAAAGGTCGCCAACAGGGCCAAGGATTTCTTCATTGTTTTCACTCCTCCATGGTTTGTTTTAGTCTGGTTGGGTGTTGTTATTCCGTGATTTCAGATCCGTCCACTTCCACAAGGTGGCCCGGGCCGGCGTCGAATTCGACTTTGTAATCCGAGTCCGGCTTGTCAAAGGTGTATTCGCTGTCTTCGTCCATTTTGCCCTGGTTCAGGACTTTGCCGTCCTTGTCCACAATGCGGATTTCCACGCCTGATGCGGAGGATCCGTCGGAAAAGCCGCCTTCGCACGTGATGGTTCCGTCTCCGTTATCGTAGCAGGAGCACAGGGGGGTGTGCGCCATAGCGGCTCCGGCCATTAGCAGGCTCGCGCCGGCAATGGTTAGCATGATGGTTTTGAACGTCTTCATAGTTTCTTTCTCCTTTTCTCAAACATATTGCGTTTTATTTTTGACAAAGCCCATGGCGATGGTGATCGCCAGGGCCAGTCCGTAAAAAGCCCACATAGCCTGCAGCCCTGTAAGCCCAAGGGCCGTTCCGCCTGAAAAAACAAGAACCGCCACGGACAATCCCAGAAACATGGGGTAGACCATGGAAAACAACATCCACTTGACCGAGCCGGTTTGGACCTTGACCGCGATGGTTGTAGCCAGGCAGGGGGGATACAGGACCATGAACAGCATAAGCGCCAGGGCGTGAAGCGGGGTGAAGCCCTCGGAGTCCCCTTCCATGCGCTGCTCCAGGGTCTGATTTTCCTGGCCGGATTCATCAGGCTGATACAAGGCCCCCAGGGTGGCGACGCTGCTTTCCTTGGCGGCCAGGGCGCTTAAGAGGGCCACGTTGACTTTCCAGTCAAACCCGGCGTACCGGGTTACCGGAGTGAGGGATTTGCCCAACTTGCCCAGGAAGCTGTTGTCGATGCGTTCCTTTTTCATTTCGCGCAGCAGCTTGTTTCTGGCTTTCACCAATTTTTTGAACTCCCGGTTTACTTTTTTGTCGTCTTTGCTCTGGGGCTGGGCGATCCGGAAGAAATCTTCATTCCGGCTCTTGAATTTCCCTTGCAGGGCTGCCATGGCTTCTTCGCCCTGCGTCATCATTTTGGCTGATTTGTATTCTTCCCAATAATTGACCATTTCCATCAGGGAGCCGCCCTGCAAAACCGTGTGATGTTCCGGGAACTTCACGATTTTTTTGTAGAACTTGGCTATGGCCTTGTCCTTGCCGTCTTCGTAATAGGCCATGCGTTCCGCACTGAGGCCCGGAAACTGAAGCAGGACGAAAATCACCACGGCCACGGCGGCCACAATAGTTGTGATTTTCCGGATGAACAGCCAGACCCGCTCGATGGCCCGCCCTAAAACCCCGCGCACGGAAGGTAGGTGGTAGGGAGGCATTTCCATGACAAAGGGGGCGGTTTCTTTATCCTTAAGCACCGTCAGGGTCAGCAATTTGGATACGGGCAGGACCATCAAAAGACTGATGGTTGAAATGAAAAACATGGCCCAGGCCTTGTGGGCCGCAAAGTAGATGTTGATCAAAAGCACGTACAAAGGAACCTTGGCCAGGCAGTTCAGCAAGGGGATGATCAGGATGGTGGCCAGCCGGGAGCGTTCGTCGGGAATGCCTTTGCAGGACATGACCCCCGGCACGGCGCAGCCGCCTACATAGATGCCGCCCAAAACCATGGGCAAGGTGGACTGGCCGTGAAGGCCGAATCGTCCGAACAGGCGATCCATGATAAAGGCCATGCGCGGCATGTATCCCGAGTCCTCCAAAATGGAGATAAGCGCGAACAGGATGAAAAATATGGGAACATAGTTCAGCAAGGCGTTGATGCTGTCTATGAACCATAGGGAAAAAGCCCTTAGTAGGGGGATTTCGATAAATCCGGGTGCGGGGGTAAGGGATTCCGCCAGACTGCGCAACTTTGCCAGCAAGGGCCAGGTGTAGTTGGTGAGGTTGTAGCCCTGGACGATGGCAAGGTAGTATAAAAGCCAAATAACCCCCACCAGAATCACCGGGCCTGCAAAACGGTGGCAAACAACGCCGTCCACCTTGTCCGTTAAGGTGCGTTTGTCAGGATCCAGGTTTATGATGCTGGTTCTGGCGATGTCCTCCGCAGCTTGATACCGCCGTTGGGCGATATGGACTTCGGGAGCGGCGGCGTGCCTCTCCTCGAATTTGCTTCTCAGGGTTTCGACGTAAGATAGAAACTCTTCGGCCCTGGAGTGCCGCTCCTGAACAAGCCCGGAAACCGCCTCATCCCCTTCCAGCAACTTCAGGGCGAACCAGCGGAGCGGGTATTGCGTGCCGATGGTGGTGTCCTGAAAAAGCTGATCCTCAACATCCTTGATATAGGGCTCAAGCGCGCCGTAGTCTATACGCACGGACTGGCGCTTGTCATTTTGGAATGCAACGCCCTCTATGGCCAAAAGCAGCTCGGCCTTGCCCTTGCCGTTTTTCATGGATGTGGGAACGGCTTTGACGCCAAGGCGCTGTTCCAGATTCTTAACGTCGATTTCCACGCCGCGCTTTTCAGCCACGTCCATCATGTTCAGTTCCAGGATCAGAGGTATTTCCATCTCCATCAACTGAAAGGACAAATACAGGCTGCGCTTGAGATTGGAAGCGTCCGTCACATTGACCACCACGGCAGGCTTTTCGTGAAGGATGAAATCCCTGGCCACGCGTTCTTCCGGAGAATAGGAGGTGAGGCTGTATGTTCCGGGGAGGTCCACCACCTCGAAACGCGAGCCGTTGTACCTTAACCAGCCGGTCTTTTTGTCGACGGTTACGCCAGGATAGTTGGCCACATGCTGGCTGGCGCCGGTGACTGCATTAAAAACCGTGGATTTGCCGCAATTGGGTTGGCCGGCAAGCGCCACAAGGATATTGCCAGACTTCATAAAACCTCCACTTCCACAAATCGCGCTTCGTCGTGGCGGAGGCTCATGCAGTATCCGTCCAATTCCAGTTCCATGGGATCTTTCAGGGGCGCATTGCGCAGCACCTTGACTTTAATACCCGAATACACGCCCATGTCCATGAGGCGTTGTCCGAGCTTATTCCCAATGGACAGTTTTTTAATTCTGCAATGGCTGCCTGGCTTTATTTGATCTAGAGTCATGGTGATTCCCCTAAGAAGGTTTGAAGGTTTCGCCCTCGGCCGGGCGCAACAATTAATTAGCTGGAAGTTTATGAGCAAACACTCATCAAGTTAGTACTATCTAATTTGACAAGATCAAGCTATCTTTCATTTATAGTGCTTTTTGTCAAGACTTTTTCCCCGCCCCCCCCCCGCCGCAGGTTCGCAATCCCCCGAAAATGCAGCTATAATTTTTTATATCCTGGCGTCTACAAACCGGTTGTAAGTCCGGAAAATGAAAACTCGTGAAAAACCTGGCGGCCGTTGCACGAAACCCGGTTGCGCCCGCGGTTTTTGGATTGATACAAGGCTATGTCCGCCTGTTTGATCAGCGTGGACAGGCAGGGCGCTTTGTCTCCCAATTGAGCCACACCGAAGCTGGCGGAGAAGGAGGCCTTGACGCCGTTGAGGTCGTGGGGCTCCCTTACCAGGGCCATGCGCAGCCTTTCCGCCACGCGGCGGGCGCCTTCTTCGTTGGTGTCGGGCAAAAGGATGGCGAACTCATCTCCTCCCATGCGCCCGAATACGTCTTCCTCGCGCAGGAGTTTTTTGATGACGGCGGACATGGTTTTAAGCGCCTGGTCACCGCACTGATGGCCATGGGAGTCATTGACCCGCTTGAAGTGGTCCATGTCGAAGTAGACCAGGGAGAGGGGCGAAGAGATTCTTTTCGATTGGGAGACCAGTCCGGCGCCCAGTTCCAAAAAATAAGCCCTGTTCCATAAGCCGGTCAGGCCGTCCATGCGGGCCAGGGTTTTGAGGCTTTCCAATCTGCGCCTTTTTTCCGTAACGTCGGCGATGAGCCCCTGGATTTCCGTCAACTTTCCCTGGTCGTCGAACAGGCCTTTGGCGCTGACCTCCACCCAGATGGTTTCGCCGTCCTTTCGCCGCAGGCGCAGGCTGTGAGCGGAAACGCTTTCCTCCTTGCCTAATTTTGCCATGAACTTCTTGCGCTGATCAGGGACGAAAAAAAGGTCTCGCCCTATGTCCTGTATGCCGGCCGTCATTTCTTCGGGCTTGGAGAAACCGAAAATCCTGGCCATGGAGGGATTGACGTCAATAAACCTTCCGTCCGGCGAGGATCGATAAATCCCCTGAAGGCTTCGCTCAAAGATGTTCCGGTATTTTTCTTCGCTTTGGGTCAGCTTGTCGTATAAGCGGTTCAACTGGCCCTGTATCCGGTCGCCCATTTTCACCAGGCGAAGGCTTTGGCGGTAGAGCTTTTTGTACTGGCCCAAAAGGATTTCGTAATCTTCCACGTCCACGGAGCCCTTGGATCTTTGAACCAATTTGGAGGCGCAGGAGATGGTGCGTTCCTCTTCTTCGAATATGGATTCCCACTTTTTCACGGACGGTCCTCATATGCCTGAATTTTAAAATTGGCGTATTGCAGTTCCTCGGCGAACTCCTCTCCGCATTCTTGGGAAATTTCGTTTTCCGCATGGTGCTTCCAGGCGATGTTCACCAAAATCCGTTTTTTGGCGGCCTCCTCCAGCATGTCAAAGATGTTCATAAGCACTTTGGAGGTGGATGAGTTGAAATATATGATGTCCAGGTCCACCTGGATTTTGTCTCCGGGAGTGCGGGAACTGAGAAACTCCTCCAGCCAGGCAGCCACCGGGGTGAAGAACTTCAGGGCGTTTTCCGGGTAGGATTCGCCGGACATGGCCAGCGTGGAGGTTTGGGGATCGAAATCCACCCCCAGGGTGGAAGCGGTTTGTTCAATTAATAGTTGCTGCATATTACAATCACCCTATAGCTTTGATGCAAAAGAAAACGGACTCATTGTCGATGGGCGCCAAGCGGCAGACCGGCGGTTCGCTGGCCCTGCGAAACATTTCTATGATGCCCAATCCGGCGCCTTTGCTGTCCTCCGCCGGCTCGGTCCGGCGCATTTTTTTATACAGGGCTTTGAGTTCGTTCTTGTCCATTTTCTGGAGATCCTTGATGCGCTTGAACATTTTCCGGCCTTGTTCCCGGGTGGTTTTGTTGCCGCATACAATGTAAAATTTGTCTTCCAGACGGCCCACAATGACCACGCCGTGCTTCAATCCTTCCCTTTGTCCGTCCTGGGGTTGCTTGTGCTCCGTGGAATAGTTGACGATGTTTTGCACCTGCTCCACAAAGATGGAAAAAACCTTCTGGATGGTGGTCATCCCGATTTGCTCCAACTCCATTTCCTTGCGCAGGGCCTGGCCGATGCTTTCCACTATGTTCTGGGATGCAGGTCCGCTAAAGCAGAACATCACCCCGTCGCTTTTCATTTCTTCATATAATTCCGGCAATGCATTCAACATGATCTTCCCCTTGTCGAAAAACCCAATACGGTCACGTCGTCCCTTTGATCCATGCGTCCCTGGTATTCCCTAAAAGCCTGTTCCAGGCTGGCTTTTTGGCCGTCCATGGAAAGGGTTTGATTTTCCTTCATCAATTGGCGCAGGCGCGTGCGCCCAAAAGGCAGGCCCTTGGCGCCTCCGGCCTGGTCGGTGATTCCGTCGGTGTACAAGTAAACCGCGTCCGCCTCATCCAAGGGCGCGGCGTGGTTGATAAAGGCCCGCCCGGTTTTTTCGTTGGCGAACCCGACCCCGCGTTTTACCCCGACGATTTCATGCAATCCGTTCGGGCCGGAGAGCAGCAAGCGCCCCCTGGCGCCCGAGTAATGCAGCAAGCGATTGTTCCAATCGATGCAGCACACGCCGCCTTCCATGCCGTCGTTGGAAAGGCTTTCCGGCTTGTGCTGGGCCAGGGATTGGCGAATGGAGCGGTCCATGCGGGTCAGGAGCCTGGCCGGGTCCGTATTGCAGGATTCGTCGTAATTCTGTTCAAACAGGGAGTTGGCGATGAGCGTTAAAAAGGCGCCGGGCACGCCGTGGCCCGTACAATCGATGACGGCCAGGATGCTGAAGCCGCCTGCGCTCCTGACCCAGTAAGCATCTCCGCCCACGCCGTCCCGGGGCGCCCAGAGCAAAAAATAGTCCCCCAGGGCCTTTTCCAGCTTGCGGGCGGAAGGCAGGAAAGATTGCTGGATCAGGCTGGCGTATTCGATGGACTCCAGGATTTGCCGCCGGGTGCGGTCCAGGTTCTGGAGGACCTTCTCCAACTTGGCCTCTCTGGTCACCAGGCCTTGCACCATCCAATAGATGTTCCTTTGCAGACGGATGAAATCGTGCTCGTCCCCTTCCTCGTCAGGCAGGTTGGGGGGAGCGGCGGGCCGGCCGGCCTTGACCTCATCCACGTAATTATTGATGCGCCGGGTCTGGCGCAGCACCAACAACTCCTCCACGGCCTTGGAAAAAGGGTAAATAAAAATGACGAACCCGGTGATATATAAAGCCAGTGCACTGTGGAACTGCTCCGGCCGGCCTTGGTGAAGAAAAAGCAGGCCCGCCAGCGCCGGGGCCAGGCCCACGGCCAATAGAATCAGGTTCAGCTTCACGCCCAGGCTGACCTCGGAAAGCCGGTCCGCAAACCTGTTGAAGGTATTTTTTCGGCGGGGAGCGCCCGCATTTTTCACACTGTTTTCCGCTAACATTCCAATAACTCCTGTTTCAAAAAAAACTCCTGCAGCCTTCGGCGCCTGCTCAGCACTCGCCCATCCCGGCCCTTTTAATCAGGCTGATTTTGTTGTGATGGACCGCATTCTCCTCTTCCGCCAGGCGCTGGAAAATCTCCTTGATCTGGGAGGAATGCCGCAACGCCGCAGCCGTCACCCGGGGATCGAACTGGGAGCCGGAGAATTTCTCCAATTCCTCCAGGACCTCGTCAAAGGTTTTGGCCGGCCGATACGAGCGGCGCCCGAGCATGGCGGACATGCTGTCCGCCACGGCAATGATTCTGGCGCCCATGGGGATGGAATACCCCGACAGCCCAAGGGGATATCCCTTTCCATTAAAGGCCTCGTGATGGTGCAGGACCATTTTGGGAAGCCCGGTCTTAACGATTTCGTGGATGGGCATTAATATGGCTTCGCCGATCTGGGGATGCCGGCGCATGACCTCCCACTCGCCCGGGGTCAAATGGCCTTGCTTGTTCAAGACGCAGGCGGGCACGCCGATTTTTCCTATGTCATGCAAATGGCCGCCTATGTGGACTAAAATCGCCTCACGGGCGCCCAGGCCCAGCCAGACAGCCAATGCGTAGGAGACCTCGGCCACCTCCACGGAATGGCTGCGGGTGTAGGCGTCCTTGGCGTCAATGGCCACCCCAAGGGATTCGGAAAACTGGTGAATGGTGGAAATCAACTTGCCGCAGCCGTTGATCCGCGGCCGGGGATAGGGGCGCCCCGTTTCAAACAACTCAAGATGCTTCTTCATGCAAATCATGTCTTTCAACGATACTTCCGGGCGCAGTTTTTTACCGGCCTCTTGGGAGGCATAGCCGGAGGAAAAGGCTGCGAGTTATTTATTAAAAAGGACCATCCATTTTTTTACATAATATAATAAAGATAGATATTTCTAATTTTAAGGCTGAAAAACGCACCGGTATCTTTTGGGAATCGCTCCCGGATCCGGCGCTTGCATGCTTCCTGCCGTTTTGCTGGCCCTTTGCTTAAAGGGCGTGCAGTTTGGAGTTTCGATTTATCCGGTCATGGGTTTCGCGCCCTTGAGTTAGATAAATCTAATAAGTTTTGTTATATCTATAATGACGCGCTGTCAAGCGGTTTTTTAAAACAGAAAACGTTCGAGTAATTTGCGCATCCACCTTCCAGGCTTTTAATTTATGTCCAGCCTCCATTCCACAAAGACACTGGGTCCCCGTTTCCGGGAATGCGGCAGGATGATTGCATAAAACAGCAATTATCCGACCGGCTCCCTCCAGGGGAGGACGAAGAACTGAGGCTTTGGCAGCCAAAGGGTCGTCATCCCGGCAAGGGCGATCCGCTTTTCAGGATCGTCCGTAAGCCTGGACCCAGCGTTATTCTCAGACTTGCCCTGAAAAATGATTACTTGTTTGAAGACAAACTTGGTATTAGATCTGCAGTCCCATTAGAAATGACGCCACGAAATATTTTTGGGATAAACGGTTTATGAAGGGTCTTCCTGCCCAAGCAGGATCAGGACTTCGCGGGCGGCGTCCTGTTCGGCGGCTTTTTTGCTGCGGCCTTTGCCCTGGGAGGTGAATTCCTTGTTGACGGTGGCCTGGGCCACAAAGGTTTTTTCGTGGTCCGGGCCGAACTCGCGAATCAGCTCGTAGCTGGGGGTAATCCGCAGTTTGGACTGGGCGTATTCCTGCAGCCGGGTTTTGTAGTCCTGGGCCGCGGCCACGGCGACCTCTTCCGGGATTAAGGGGGCAATGAGGTTTTTAATGACCTTGAAGGCGTCGGCGTACCCGGAGTCCGAATAAATGCCGCCGAACACGGCTTCCAGGCTGTCCGCCAGGATGGAATTTTTGTCCCACCCCCGGCCCCGGGCCTCGCCCTTGCCCAAAAGAAGATGCTGGCCTATTCCCAGGCTTCTGGCGATTTCCGCCAACTGCCCTTCGTTGACCAGGCTGGCCCTTAAACGGGAAAGGTCGCCTTCCCTGTTCTCGGAATATTTGGACATGAGCATGTCGCTGACGGCCAGGTTCAGGACGGCGTCTCCCAGAAACTCAAGGCGCTCGTTATGGGTCCAGGTGCAATCCGGGTGTTCGTTGACGTAGGAGCTGTGGCACATGGCCTCCAGGAGCAGTTCAGGGGTTTTGAAATTATACCCCAGCGCTTCTTCCAGCAAGCCCAGGTCTTTTCCCGGCGGAATCTCAAAGCATCCGGCCTGCGCCTCTGTTTCCTTGTGATAGGCCAACAGGCGGTCATAGAGTTCCAGAGGCACGAACAGGTCGCCCTTGCCGGTTCCCATTTGGATATCCGGCTTGCTGGCGCCGTGGTAGTCCGAACCGCCGGTGATCAGCAGGTCCAGCTTTTGGGCCATTGCAAAATAACGGGCCACCATGTCCGGGTTATGCTGGGGATAATACACCTCCAGCCCGGCCAGGCCCCAATCCTTTAGCTGGCTCAAGAAGTCAAACAAGACGTCCGGGGAAAACTCCAGGGAAAACGGATGCGCGCAGACAGGCAAGCCGCCGGATTTGAGAATAAGCTCCACGGCCCTTTGGGCGGACAAGCGGTATTTCCCTACATAAGCGGCCTGATCCTTGGCCAGGTAGTAGTCAAAGGCTTCGCGGGTGGTGTTGACGAATCCCTTTTTGACCAGGGCCTGGGCGATGTGCGGCCGTCCCACCTGGCCGCCGCCGGAAATTTCCTCGGCCTCGGCCAGGGTGACGTCCATGCCCAGGGATTGCAGTTTTCTGATGATCTTTGGATTTCTGTCCGCCCTGGCGTCCTGGAGCACCTTTAAGGCTCTCTCCAGCTCGGGCTCTTGGGGGTCGATAAAATACCCCAGGATATGAAGGCTTCCCCCGGAAGGAAAAGGGGAAGGGATGTCCGCGGAAATCTCCACGCCCGGGACGAACTCCAGGCCCTCCGGAATGCCGGACTCCAGGGCGTTTAGGGTTCCATCTACCGTATCATGGTCTGTAATGGCGATGGCGCGCAGTTCCAGGTCTTTGGCCGCCGCCAAAATCTCCTGGGGGGTGAGCGTGCCGTCAGAGGCGGTGGAATGAATATGCAGGTCTATCCGGCCATCCTTAGATGCCAAGGGCTCTCTCCCTGGCTTCAGCCTTGGTCTTGCAGTCAATGCATTGGGTGGTGACAGGTCTGGCCTTGAGGCGCTCTATGGAAATGTCCTCTCCGCATTCTTCGCAAATCCCGAACTCTCCGTTATCGATCCTGTCCAGGGTCTTACGAATTTTTTTGATGAGTTTGCTTTCTCTATCTCGAATTCTGAGCATAAAGTTGCGATCGGTTTCCACGGAAGCGCGGTCGGTGGGGTCGGGAAAGTTTTCCTTGCGCTCGGACATGTCGTTCACCGTGTCGCCTGCATAATGCAGCAACTCATTCAACTGATCTTCGAGCATCTTTCTAAACATTTCCAGGTCTTTTTTCTTCATCGCGACACCTCGAAATCTTGAACTGTAAAACTCGAACTTAACAAGCAGCCTCAACCGAAAAGAGAGTTTACCTATCATAGCCGATTTTGCTTGTAAAGCACTATCTCCGTTTTACCGAACTTTTCCCGGCCGGCTTTTTTTCGGTCCGGGCATGACAGGGTTATCGGTATAGTTGACGGATTCCTTTAATGTCAACTATTTAGGGCCATTACTTAAAATTTTTCAAGCCCTTCTTTTCCGTTTTGCAACCCCTTCCAGCGCCTGGATGATGGGTGGAGCCAACAGCCTGCTTTGCAATCCCGAACGTCCTCCCCTCCCTGGATTCCGTGCGGGATTCACTATATTTTATCAAACTTTCCCGCTGGTTACAAGCCTTGCAAAATGCTCGAAGGAGCGGTCGTAGGTCGCCTCGGCGTCCGCGGGAAAGACGCAGCCGGGAAGTTGCCTGCTTTTAAGATGGTAGGCAATGCACTCGCAGCAGATTCCCTGCTTGGCGCAGGACGAATAAGTGCAGGTGCACCTTTCCAGGTTTTTTTCCTTTTTACACTCCATGCATTCTCCTTTGCTTTCTTACGCCTGTTCCACGAAAGGCCTCACTGGTTTCCAAAGCCGTTTTGTCCGCCGCAATCCGGGCATTGCCACGTGATTCCATTGCAGGACATGCCCCAAAAATTTTCTTCCATGCAATCCTGGCAAATCTGAAACCCGCACCGGCAGGTCCAGTTGAATTCCGTTTTTCTTCCGCAGCAGGAGCAGGTGTGGCCCCGCAGGGCTTTTTTTTGCCGGTAGCTGCTTTTCTTCTTTTCGCTCATGGTTCCATATCTCCGATCATGGAACTCTTCATAACACGGTTCTTGTGCTTTTGGTTAACTGATGATAGCCTTCAGTAAAAAGTTAAATAAGGAGGCGTATGATGTCAAGCGGCAACAATATCGGAATCACCCGGGACGAGGCGTTATCCCTGTTAAAAGAGCACATTAAGAACGAAAGAACAATTAGCCACTGCCTGGCGTCCGAGGCCATTATGCGCGCCTTGGCCAGGCGATTTTCCCAAGATGAGGAATTGTGGGGAATTGCGGGCCTGCTCCATGACCTGGATTATGAAATCGTCAATGAGGATGAATACACTCACGGAAAGGTTGCGGCGGAAATGCTTGGAGAAAAAGGCTGCTGCGAGGCCTTGAGCGACGTCATTGCCAAGCACAACGCCGAAGGCCTGGGCCTGGAGCGAACCACCCAGTTTGAGCACGCCCTCACCTGCGCCGAAAGCATTACAGGCCTTATTACGGCCACCGCCCTGGTGCAGCCGGACAAAAAGCTGTCCAGCGTCAAGCCGAAAAGCGTGAAAAAACGCATGAAGCAGACCGCTTTCGCCCGGGCCGTAAGCCGCGAAAGGGTTTTGGAGTGTGAAGACATCGGCGTGCCCATCGCCGAATTCTGCGCCCTGGGCGTGGAAGCCATGCAGGAAATCGCCGACGACCTGGGCCTGTAACCCCATCCCGCCATGGAGACCTCATGAAAACCATCTATCTTGTCGACGGAAGCGCGTATATTCATCGGGCTTTTCACGCGGTAAGGAACCTTTCCAATTCCAAGGGCCTGCCTACCAACGCGATTTTCGGCTTTACCAACATGATGCTCAAGCTCATCAACGACAAAAAGCCCGAATACGCCGCCATGGTCTTTGACGCAAAGGGCCCGACTTTCCGCCACGAGATGTACAAGGACTACAAGGCCAACCGGCCTCCCATGGACGAAGCCCTGGCCGTTCAAATTCCTTATATCAAAAACGTCACCGAGGCCTTTAACATGCCTATGCTGGAAATGCAGGGCTACGAGGCTGACGACCTCATCGGCACGCTTGCCAAAAAGGCCGAAAAACAGGGTTTTATGGTGGTCATGGTCACCGGGGACAAGGATTTCAACCAGTTAGTCACCAACAAATCCGTGGTGTGGGACCCCATGAAGGACGAAACCCGCACCGTGGAAAGCATTACGGAAAAACAGGGCCTGCCTCCGGACAAGGTTATCGAAATTATGGCTCTCTCCGGCGACTCGTCGGACAACATCCCCGGCGTTCCCGGCATCGGCCCCAAGACGGCCATCGCCTTGATCCAGGAATTCGGCAGCCTGGAAGGCGTGTACGAAGGCGTTGAAACCATCACCAAGAAAAAGCAGAAGGAAAATCTTCAAACTTATAAGGACGACGCCTTTTTAAGCCACAAGCTGGTGACCATAGAAACCGACGCTCCCGTGGAATTCGACCCGGAAAAGCTGCGCATTCAAGAGCCGGACTCCCAAAAACTGGCCAAGATTTTCTCCGAGCTGGAATTCAGGGATTTGAGCAAAGCCTATCCGGTAAAGACCGACCTGAGCAAAAAGGAATACACAGCCTTAACCACCGAGGAAGACCTGAAGGCTCTGGCCGAAAACCTGGAAAAGGCCGGCGTCTTCGCTCTGGACACGGAAACCACAGGCATAGATCCCATGCAGGCCTCTTTGGTGGGCATGTCCTTTTCCTATGAGGCGGACAAGGCCTTTTACGCGCCCCTCACCCATGATTACCTGGGAGCGCCGGATCAGGTCGGGGTGGAAAAAGCCCTGGAAATTTTGGGTCCGATCCTGTCCAACCCGGAAATCAAGAAAATCGGCCAGAACATCAAATACGACTGGATCGTGCTGGCGCGCCACGGCGCGGATCTACAGGGAGTCGCTTTTGACACCATGGTGGCGTCTTATCTGCTCAATCCCTCCCATAGAAGCCACGGGCTGGATCAGATCGCCATGGAATTGCTGGAGCACCGTATGATCTCCTACGAGGAGGTGTGCGGCAAGGGCGCCAAGGCCATTACTTTCAATCAGGTTCCTTTGGAAAAAGCCGTGCCTTACGCCTGCGAGGACGCGGACGTTACGTTCCAGATATACGGGCTGCTTCAGCCCAAGCTGGAGAAAAACCAACTCCTGGAGCTTTTCGAAACCGTGGAAATGCCCCTGGTCAGAGTGCTGGTCAAGATGGAGATGGAAGGCATCACCGTGGATTCGGACCAGCTTCAAGCCCTGTCCAAGGAATTCCAGGGGGGGATGGAGTCTGCGGAAAAGGAAATCTACCAGCTGGCCGGGGAGGAGTTCAACATCGCCTCGCCCCAGCAATTGGGCCATATTTTATTTGAAAAGCTGGGCCTGCCGGTCCAGAAAAAAACCAAGAAGAAAACCGGCTATTCCACGGACGTGAAGGTCCTGACCACCCTGGCCTCCCAGCACGAATTGCCGGCCCTGATTTTGCGTTACCGGTCCGTGGCCAAGCTGAAAAGCACCTATGTGGACGCCCTGCAATCCCTGATTCACCCCCAAACCGGGCGGGTGCACACCTCGTTCAACCAGAACGTGACCGCCACGGGCAGGCTGAGCTCCAGCAATCCCAACTTGCAGAACATCCCGATCAGAACCCCCGAGGGCAAACGCATCCGGGAGGCTTTTATCCCGCGCAAGGGCTGGGAAATGTTCTGCGCGGATTATTCCCAGATCGAACTGCGCATTCTCGCCCACTTGTCCCAGGACGAGTTCTTGATCGAGCTGTTTAAAAACGGCGAGGACATCCACAAAAGGACGGCGTCGGAGGTCTTCGAGCTGTTCCCGGAATTCGTCACGGACGAAATGCGCCGCCAGGCCAAGGCCATAAACTTCGGCATCATCTACGGCATGGGCGCCTTCCGGCTGTCCAACGAAATCGGCGTCAGCAGAAAAACCGCGCAACGCTACATAGACAATTACTTCGTCACTTACAAAGGCGTTAAGGAATTCATCGAAAACACCATCGCCCAGGCCCACGAAACCGGCATGACCAAAACCCTTCTGGGCCGCACCCGTCCCCTGCCTGACATCAACGCCAAAAACCGGGTGCTCATGGAAGCGGCGGAGCGCATAGCAACCAACACGCCCATCCAGGGAACCGCCGCCGATCTCATCAAGGTCGCCATGATCAAGGTGCAAAACGCCGTGGAAGAACAAAACATGCAGACAAAAATGCTGCTCACCGTGCACGACGAACTGGTCTTTGAATCCCCTCCGGAGGAAATCTTCCAGGCCCAAGTCATGGCCGAACAAATGATGGAAAACGTCTGGGATCTGGACGTGCCCCTGAAAGTGAACATCGAGTCCGGCAAAAACTGGGCGGAAGCCCATTAAGGGCCGAAGAAAAAAAGGAGAAAAGCGCCTCCGACGGCAAACTTTTAAAAAAGTTTGATCAAAACTTTAAATGGCGCTTCGCGCACGAGCGAATGGGAGCAAAGGATCGACCGACTTATACCAGCATTTATGAAACATAAAGCAATTCAAGTATCGCTTTCAATTGAACAAGCAAGGCTGCGGCAAAAAACAAGCAAGATAAAAAAACAAGTTTGTTCTTGGTTTTAAAAAAGCAGATGAGAACTACGCAAGAAACGGCTCCCGCAAACGACACAACTGCCAGGATGACGGGCAGATAGAGAGGGGTCGGGCCAAAATGACTCTTCTCGAAAAAATAGATGAGGGCAATGCTGACTAATGCCCAAAATGCAGCGGAGATGGCAATTACACGCTCAAAATTTTTTTTCCGAATTTCATTGCCCATCAAACATTTCCTGATAAAAATTTATTCTGCTGAATAACAATTCGTTATGCGATAGAGGCCGCTACAGTGCGCTATCACCACCGTACTCACAAAGCCATTGAAGCTGGATATCGTAGGTTGCGGTTGAGCTTGCGAAACCCAATAAATCGCCGCCGCGAAGCGGCATCCTCTTCAAAATATTTTTATGAAGATTTAAGAAGATAGAAGAAGAACTAAAGGCGGAGGCCGGGATGGGCCTCCGCCGGTTGGGATGCTTTATTTGTCTTTGATTTCTTCCAGCAGTTGTTTTGCTTTGGGCCAATTTTTCAATGTGGAGTCCCAAATGTAGGTGGGATCCTTGACTTCCAGGCACCGGTTCAACTCGGCCCGGGCTTTCTCGTATTCCTTATCCTTCATATAAACCATGGCCAATTCCACGCTTGCAAAGCTCAGCTTGGGATCGCGTTTGACCGCGGTCTGGCCGTATTCCAAGGCCTTGTCCATGTCTTTCATGGGCCAAGGGGTGGAGGAGTAAATGGCGCCCAGGATGGCGTAAGAGATGGTCGCGTAGCGATGGTCGGGATATTTTTCCACCAGCGTATGCAGATCTTTTTTGGCTGCCTTGACCTTGCCGAGCGCCTTTAAAACGCCCACCCGCCGGGCCATCTGACCGTTAATGCATCCGCTCCAGAACAAGCCGCCTGCGTTGTCGGGCTCCAATTCCAGGGATTTTCCCGCGTAGTCGAGGCCCTTCACAAAGGTGGCCGTGGTCTCATCTTCCGACATGGGTTTGTTGTCGGCGATCTTAAACAGGACTTCCGCCATGCGCCAGTTGGCTTCGACGCTGTCGGGCTTGATCTCCAGGGCTTTGGCGTAAAGCGCTTCCGCTTTGTCCAGGTTGCCCAGGTCAATATGCATTAATTTGACGTGCTCCCACCCTTGGTCCAAAAGCGCCCGGACTTCGGGATTGGTTTCCTCCGCCATAACCGTAGTGCAGGAAACCGCCAATACCAATACTGTAAAAACCACCGTGATTAACCTGAACATGCTACCCTCCCTGAAAAAATGTTTCTTGATCAGCGTTAAACATCGGCCTCAAGGCCAATTTCTTCTAGCGGTAAGTGATACCTTATCCTACAAATTTTTTCAAACAGGATTATGCATATTTTTCACTTTGCCGACCGCTGGTCAGTAAGAAGGCGACGAAAACCGCCCGGACGCCCCCAAAAATTATCTTTAATTTCAGTTAATTATAGAGTCTCCGTCAAACTTGGGCTTAGCTCTTGCAAGCCCCCCCGGCTTATGGTAGAGGTTCCGCACCATTCTAGGCCCTTGGCTAAACTTTGGTATACCTAAAAAAAAGTCTCAGGAGGCTATACATGACCCAGGCAACCACAGACGCGCTGTGCGTCAACACCATCCGCACCCTTTCCATGGACGCGATTCAAAAGGCTAACTCCGGGCATCCCGGCGCCCCCATGGGAATGGCGCCCGCAGCCTATGTACTTTTCACCCGGTATCTCAAACACAACCCAAGCAACCCGGAATGGCATGACAGGGACCGCTTCGTGCTTTCCGCCGGGCATGCTTCCATGCTGATATACAGCCTGCTGCACCTCACCGGCTACGACCTCTCCCTGGACGACATCAAGAATTTCAGGCAATGGGGAAGCAGAACCCCGGGCCATCCTGAATACGGCCACACGCCCGGCGTGGAGACCACCACCGGCCCCCTGGGTCAGGGCCTTGCCAACGCCGTGGGCATGGCCATGGCCGAACGCTTTTTGGCCAGCTACTTCAACCGCCCGGGCCATCCCGTGGTTTCGCACCACACCTATTGCTACTGCGGCGACGGCTGCATGATGGAAGGCATCACCCACGAAGCCGCCTCTCTGGCCGGCCACCTGGGCCTTTCCAAGCTCATCTGCCTATACGACGACAACAAAATTTCCATTGAAGGCTCCACGGACATTGCTTTTACCGAAGACGTAAAAGCCCGGTTCGCCGCTTACAAGTGGCAGGTGATCACGGTGGAGGACGGCAACGACCTGGACGCCATCGCCAAGGCCATTGAAGAGGCTCAGGAAGACAAGGATCGCCCCAGCCTCATCGCCATTCGCAGCCATATCGCCTTTGGATCTCCCCATAAGCAGGATTCCTCCGACGCCCACGGCGCACCTTTGGGGGAAGAGGAAATACTCCTTACTAAAAAGAACCTGGGCTGGCCCGAAACCGAGCCTTTTTTCGTCCCCCAGGAAGCCCTGGACGTTTTCAGGCAATGCGTGGACAAGGGCGCCAAGGCCGAAGCCGAATGGAACGACGCCATGGCCGCTTTCTCCAAGGCGCATCCTGAGATCGCCGAGGAGTTCGCCCCCATCATGAACGGCGATTTGCCCGACGGATGGGATGCGGACATTCCGGCATTTACTCCTGAAGACAACGTCATCGCCACCCGGGCCGCCTCCGGCACGGTGCTGAACGCCATCGCGCCCAAGCTGCCCACCCTGATAGGCGGCTCCGCCGACCTGGCGCCGTCCAATAAGACTTTCATCAACGGGTCCGGCGAGTTCCAAGTCATGAACTACCAGAACCGCAACATCCGGTTCGGCGTACGCGAACACGCCATGGGCGCCATCATGTCGGGCATGGCTTTGCATAAGGGGATTCGCCCCTACGGCGGCACCTTTTTGGTCTTCGCCGATTACGTGCGGCCGGCCATCCGCGTGGCGGCCCTCATGGGCGCGCCGACCATTTATGTATTCACCCACGACAGCGTGGCCGTGGGCGAAGACGGCCCCACGCATCAGCCGGTGGAGCACCTGCTTTCCCTGCGGGCCATCCCCAACCTGACCGTGATCCGGCCTTCCGACGCCACGGAAACCGCCGAAGCCTGGAAGCAGGCTATCACCAACAATTCCGGCCCCACGGCTCTCATCCTTTCTCGCCAGAAACTGCCCGTCATCGATCGCAACCGTTATTCCGGCGCCCAGGGCCTGGCCTACGGCGCTTACGTAGTGGCCGACGCCAAGGGCAAAGATCCCGACTGCATCCTCATCGCCAGCGGCTCCGAGGTTAACCTGGCTCTCCAGGCCAGGGAGCAGTTGGCCGAAAAAGGCGTGGAAGCCCGCGTGGTATCCATGCCCAGTTGGGAGCTTTTCGAGAAAACCACCGAGGAATACCGCAACCGGGTTCTGCCGCCCAACGTCACCAAGCGCCTGGCTATTGAGGCTGGAACCACCCTGGGCTGGGAGCGCTACGTGGGAACCGATGGAAAAATCATCGGCATTGACCGGTTTGGCGCCTCCGCCCCCGGCGGCGAGGTTCTGAACAAACTGGGCATGAACGTGGATAACGTGGTGAAAAACGCCCTGGAACTGTAATTCCCATTTTCAAAGAAATTCTAACGGCCGGTCCTGCGTCAAACGGGGCCGGCCGTTTTTGTTTTTATCTTTTGTAGCGCTGCGGCTTGCTTGTCCGCGCAGGTGTAGAGGCGGCGCTTGCTGGGCCCGCGAAGCGCCAGGCGTGCAAAGAACGCCTGAAAGGGAACAGCAGGGGGGCGCCTCTGCCATTTACATGGATTACCTCTGCAATAAAAAAACTGCCATAGTCCACAAAATCTGATCTATCCTATGGGGTTGCTCTGTATTTAATAAAAATTATCATTAATCTTAGATAACTCAGTGGCTTTCTCCATACTGCTTTCGCTTGGAATTTCCTTGACATTAACCGGCCTGACTTGGTAAAGGAAAATTATTTGACTGAGCGCTCGTTCAGTCGGTGGGCAGTAACCAATCACTGAATGAACAACCAAGGAAAAGATGCTGGATAAAACCAACAACAATTCCCTCATTCCCACCCAGGTCAAGGACCAGGACCTGGTGGCCAAACGCCGGCGGCAGATTGTGGACGCCGCCGTAACCTTGTTCATGGAAAAGGGCTTTCACAAGACCACCACCCGGGAGATCGCCCGGGCTGTGGGCTTTTCCATCGGATCTTTGTACGAGTACGTCAAATCCAAGGAGGACATCCTTTTTCTGGTATGCGACGCCATTCACGCGGACATGGAGGAAGGCGTGACTCACGCCCTGGAAAAGGCCACGGGCGCCAAGGACGTGCTGCCCGCCATGATCCGGGGTTATTTTTTAGTGTGCAACCACCTTGACCGGCACATTTTATTGATATACCAGGAAGCCAAATCCCTGCCCAAGCATTGGCGTAAAAAGGTTTTGGAAAACGAAGTGCGCATAACCAGCCTGTTTGTACTGGCGCTCCGGCAATTGATGAAAGAAGGGGTTTTGCCTCCCATGGATCAGCCGGCGCTGGATATCATGGCGCATAACATAACGGTGTGGGGCCACATGTGGGCGTACCGAGGGTGGTATTTGTCCCGGCAATACACCATTGAAGAATATATAGAACAGCAGACCGCTTTTATCCTGGACAGTTGCGCGTCCAACGGCGGCCGCGCACAAGGAGAAGATCATGAAGCAAGATAAAGTGTATGAGCCCACCCAACCGATTCGTGTGGTCACTGCAACTTCCCTTTTTGACGGACATGACGCATCCATTAACATAATCCGCCGCATGCTCCAGGCCACGGGCGTGGAAGTCATCCACTTGGGTCACGACCGGTCCGTGGATCAGATCGTAAGCGCGGCCATCGAGGAAGACGCCCAGGGCATCGCCATTTCCAGCTATCAGGGCGGCCACATGGAGTTTTTCAAGTATCTTGTGGACCTTTTGAAAGAGCGGAATTCGTCCGGCATCAAGGTTTTCGGCGGCGGCGGCGGGGTTATCGTGCCCGAGGAAATCAAGGAGCTGGAAGCCTACGGCGTGGCCAAGATCTATTCTCCCGAGGACGGCGCAAAGATGGGCCTACAGGGCATGATCAACCACATGGTGGAGTCCCTGGATTTTGCCACGGTCACCGATCCCAAGCTGGATTTCAAAAAGATTTCCCCTGCGAATAAGGCGGTTGTCGCCAAATGCATCACCATGGTGGAGCAGAAGAAAAAGTGGGACGAAAAGGACCTCAAACCCCTGTGGAACGCGGTCAAAAAGGAATCCAAGGCCGTGGCCGTCGGCCTCACCGGCACGGGCGGCGCGGGCAAGTCCTCCCTGACCGACGAGCTCATCCTGCGCCTGCTAAGGGATTTTCCGGATCTTAACATCGCCGTGGTCAGCACCGATCCCTCCCGCCGCAAGACCGGCGGCGCGCTTTTGGGCGACCGCATTCGCATGAACGCCATTGACAATCCCAGGGTGTACATGCGCTCTTTGGCCACCCGCGAATCACACACCGAGCTTTCCGATGCGGTGGAGGATATCATCCGCTTTCTCAAAGGTGCGGGATACGACCTGGTCATCGCGGAGACAGCAGGCATCGGCCAGGGCGACACCGCCATTGTGGATCTGGTGGACGTGGCCATTTTCGCCATGACCGGCGAGTTCGGCGCCGCCTCCCAGCTGGAAAAAATCGACATGCTGGATTTCGCCGATCTGGTGGTGGTCAATAAATACGAAAAACGCGGCGGCGAGGACGCGGTCAAGCTGGTGAGCAAGCAGGTCCAGAGAAACCGCAACGCCTGGGACGTGCCCGCCGAAAAAATGCCGGTGTTCGGAACCTCGGCCTCCAAGTTCAACGACGACGGCGTGACAGCCCTGTATCTGGCGCTTTTGGATCGCGTTAACGATAAAGCCGGGCTGGATCTCCAATCCTCCCTGCCCAGGCCCGAAGGCCACGTGTCCACGTCCAAGACGGTCATCATTCCGCCGGAACGGGACCGCTACCTCACGGAAATCGCCGACTCCATCCGCGATTACCACGCCCGGACCGAAGTCCAGGCAAGGGCTTTGCGCGAGGCCTGGCAGTTGGAAAAGGCCGCCGAGGTCATGAAGAAGAAAGACGCCAATGTGGCCCAAAAGCTGGCTGAAGAAGCCGAGCAAGCCTATGAAGCCCTGGACGAGGAAACCCTGGCCCTCATCAAAGAGTGGCCCGCCATCAAGGAAAAATACTCGGGCGATGAGTTCGTCTACGAAGTGCGCAACAAGGAATACCGCGTGCCTTTGAAGACCGAATCCCTTTGCCGCAGCATGATTCCCAAGGTGGCCCTGCCCAAGTACGAGGACCCCGGCGAAACCTACCGCTGGCTCCGCAGGGAAAACCTGGCGGGTTTCTTTCCGTTCACCGCGGGCGTGTTCCCCTTCAAACGGGCCGACGAAGATCCCACCCGCATGTTCGCGGGCGAGGGGGACCCTTTCCGCACGAACCGCCGTTTCCGTCTGCTTTCCGGAAGCTATCCGGCCAAGCGCTTGTCCACGGCTTTTGACTCGGTGACGCTTTATGGCAAGGACCCGGACCGCAGGCCCGATATTTATGGAAAAATCGGCAACTCGGGCGTGAGCGTATGCACCATCGAGGACGTCAAGGTGCTGTACGGCGGATTCGACTTGTGCGCGCCCAACACGTCGGTTTCCATGACCATCAACGGCCCGGCGCCCATCATGCTGGCCATGTTCCTGAACACGGCCATCCAACAGCAGGTGGAAAAGTTCGAAAAGCAGAACGTGCGCAAGCCCTCCAAGGAAGAATTCGAAAAAATCAGGGCCACGGCGCTCTCCACGGTGCGCGGCACGGTGCAGGCCGACATCCTCAAGGAGGATCAGGGCCAGAACACCTGCATCTTCTCCACGGAGTTCGCCCTCAAAATCATGGGCGACATCCAGCAGTATTTCATCGACAACAACGTGCGGAATTTCTACTCCGTGTCCATTTCCGGCTACCACATCGCCGAAGCAGGGGCTAACCCCATCACCCAGTTGGCCCTGACCCTGGCCAACGGCTTCACCTATGTGGAATACTACCTGTCCAGGGGCATGGATATCGACGCCTTCGCCCCCAACTTTTCGTTCTTTTTCTCCAACGGCATGGACCCGGAATTCACGGTCATCGGCCGGGTGGCCCGCAGAATCTGGTCCGTGGCCATGCGGGAGAAATACGGAGCCTCCAAACGTTCCCAGATGCTCAAATACCACGTGCAGACCTCGGGCCGGTCGCTCCACAGCCAGGACATCCAGTTCAACGACATCCGCACCACGCTCCAGGCCTTGTGCGCGGTTTACGACAACTGCAACAGCCTCCACACCAACGCCTATGACGAGGCCATCACCACGCCCACCGAGGAATCCGTGCGGCGCGCCCTGGCCATCCAGTTGATCATCAACCGGGAGTGGGGCCTTGCCAAGAACGAAAACGTGAACCAGGGCAGCTTTATCGTGGACGAATTGACCGACTTGGTGGAGGAAGCCGTGCTGGCGGAATTCGATCGCATCACCCGCCGGGGCGGGGTGCTCGGCGCCATGGAAATGGGCTACCAAAGGTCTAAAATCCAGGACGAATCCGTGTACTACGAAACCCTCAAGCACTCCGGCGAACTGCCCCTGGTTGGCGTGAATATGTTCATCGATCCCAACGCGGGCAAGGACGGCGAATTCCAGGAACTGGAGCTGGCCCGGTCCACGGAAGAGGAAAAGGAATCCCAGTTAAAACGTTTGGCTGACTTCCATTCCGAGCATAAAAAGGAATGCGAGCCCGCACTTAAAAAGCTCCAGGAAACAGTCTTGAAGGGCGAAAACATCTTCGCCCAAATGATGGAAACGGTTCAGCATTGCAGCCTGGGCCAGATTTCCCAGGCCCTGTACGACGTAGGCGGCAAATACCGCAGGAACATGTAGTCTCCATTGAAGGTCGTAATCGGGTTTTCCACCCCGTCATAAAAAATCCCTCCCTAACTGCCGGGGAGGGATTTTTTTCTGGGATTACACTGCTCGGATTGCCGGGCGCGTAGCACACGTAGTAGAACCTTATCGCCAATGAAATCCGCACACTGTGAATACACGGAAGCCCTGCCAAAACCAACTAAACAGAAAAATTCAAGCAGCTCCATCCGCCCGCCGACCATTCCCGAATCCTGCAATCTTTCCCGGCCGCGCCTTCTGTTGCTTTGCCTGGACCACCCTCGACTCGCTGTGCGCATCAAAGGCAGGCACGGGGCCTGCCGCTACACATCAAATACAATGGGAGCGAAATCCCGGTTTTGGGAATAAGAAGCTACCCTCCGATGGAGGACATGCTGCGGTCACAGCCGGGCTTTTCGCTTTTGGCGGAATCCAGGCCGCGGGGCTTTTGGGCTATGGCCTGGGCGAATACGGCGTCCAGATCGGATGGGCCGCCGCCGTTTCTCAGGACCGAGCGGACGTCGATTTCCTTGTCGGAAAACAGGCAGGGCCGCACCTTGCCGTCGGCCGTCAAGCGCAAGCGGTTGCATGTGGAGCAAAAATGCCCGGAAATGGCGTTGATGAACCCGATCTCCCCTTGCGCTCCGGGCAGAGAAAACCTTCTCGCCGGGCCGTCCAGGGGGCCGTGCTCGGTGACGGGAGTCATGGGGCCGAGCTGTTTTTCGATTATTTCGCGGATTTCCCGGGATGATATGGACCGATCCTCGGCCCAGTGCATGTTCTTGCCGATGGGCATGTATTCGATAAACCGGACGGACACGGGCTTGTCCATGGTCAGCTTGGCAAAATCGGCAAACTCGCAATCGTTGACTCCGGCCACGGCAACCACGTTGATCTTCACGGGAGTCAATCCGGCGTCCAGGGCGGCTTCAATCCCATCCTTGACATCCTGGCAATGATTCCGCCCGGTGATTTTTTCAAACACCTCGGGCTTCATGCTGTCCAGGCTGACGTTCACCCGGTGCAGGCCCGCCTTTTTCAAGCTGTGAGCCATGGAGGCCAGGCGCACGCCGTTGGTGGTCATGGCCAGGTCCTTGATTTCCGGCAAAGCGGAAATGGACGCAACCAATTCTTCGATGCCCTTGCGCACCAGGGGCTCGCCGCCAGTAATGCGCACTTTTTGTATGCCCAGGCGCACTCCGGCCTGGACGATGGCGGTGATTTCTTCGTAGGACAGGACGTCTTTATGCCCGAGAAAGGGCAGGCCTTCCTCGGGCACGCAGTAAAAGCAACGCAGATTGCAGCGGTCGGTTACGGACACCCGCAGATAGCTGATGTTGCGGGAAAATCTGTCCGTGTTTAGCTGTGTAATGGGCTTATCCTTCGTAATGACAACCTCGTTCCCCGCCTTTTATTCTATAGCGGGCGAATTCCAGGCGGCTTGTTCTTTTTTGCAAGAGACGCCTCGCCGCCGGTTGCGGACGCGTCAGCTTGCAGGATCCTTTTTGATTCTGAGCGCCAGTTCGGCCAACTGCTCGAAAGCCACCTCGGAAGGGGCGTCCGTAAGCAGGCATGCGGCCTTTTGGGTCTTGGGAAAGGGAATAATGTCCCTGATGGAATTCTCGCCGCTCAGGAGCATGATCAAGCGGTCAAACCCAAAGGCCAGTCCCCCGTGGGGAGGCGCGCCGAATGCCAGGGCTTTCAGCAGGAATCCGAATTTCTCCTCGGCTTCCTCTTGCCCCAGGCCCAACATGTTAAACACCTTTTCCTGCATTTCCGGCTGATGGATACGAATGCTGCCGCCGCCAAGCTCGGTTCCGTTCAGGACCATATCGTAAGCCCGGGAGCGAACCGCGCCGGGATCGGTCTCCAACAGGTCCAGGTCTTCTTCCATGGGCGCGGTGAAAGGATGGTGCAGGGCCACATACCTTTTTTCCGTCTCGTCGTATTCCACCAGGGGGAACTCGGTCACCCACACAAAGCGGAATTCGTTTTCGTCGATCAGGCCAAGCTCCTTGGCCACCCGGTTTCTCAGGTGTCCCAAGGCGTCGTTGGTGACCTTGACGTTATCCGCCACAAAGAAGATAAGGTCGCCGGGCGCCATGTCCAGGGTCTGGGCCATGGCGGCTTTCTCGTCGTCCGTGAAGAACTTGGCGATGGGCGACTGCCACGAGCCGTCCTCCTTCACCTTGATCCAGGCCAGGCCCTTGGCGCCGTACACGGCCACAAAGGCGGTCAGATCATCTATCACCTTTCGGGAAAAGTGGGCGCATCCTTTAGCATTCATGGCCTTGACCATGCCGCCTTTTTTCACCACCGAGGCGAAAACCTTGAAGTCCGAACCTTCCACGATGGAGGAGACCTCTTTCAACTCCAGGTCGAAGCGCAGGTCCGGCTTGTCCAGGCCGTAGCGATCCATGGCGTCCTTGTATGTCAGGCGGTCGAAAGGCGTTTTGACGTCCTTGCCCATGACGTCCTTGAACACCCTGGCGATCATCTGCTCGGCGATTCCCATGACGTCTTCCTCGCCCACAAAGGACATCTCGAGGTCGATCTGGGTGAATTCGGGCTGGCGGTCGGCGCGCAGGTCCTCGTCGCGGAAGCAGCGGACGATCTGGTAATACCGGTCGTAGCCCGCCACCATCAAAAGCTGCTTGAAAAGCTGAGGGCTTTGGGGCAGCGCGTAAAACAAGCCGGTGTTCACGCGGCTGGGCACCAGATAATCGCGGGCGCCTTCGGGCGTGCTTTTGGTCAGGACCGGGGTTTCGATGTCCAGGAACTCGTTTTCGTTCAGAAAAGCGCGGACGCACGCCCCCACGTGATGGCGGAGCATGATGTTCTTGGCGATGCGGGGCCTGCGAAGATCCAGGTACCGGTATTCCAGGCGCAGGTTTTCCGAGACCTCCACGTTGTCCTCGACCATGAACGGAGGGGTCTTGGACTTGTTGAGGATCTTCAACTCGGAAACCATGATCTCGATCTCGCCGGTTTCCATCTTGGGATTGACCATGCCGTCCGGGCGCTCCAGAACTTCGCCCTGCACGGCGATGACCCATTCGCTGCGGATTGTATCGGCCAGCTTGTGCACGTCCGCGTTATGTTCCGGGTTAAACACCACCTGGGTGACCCCGTACCGGTCGCGCAGGTCGATAAAAATAACGCCGCCGTGATCGCGCCAACGCTGGGCCCAGCCCATAAGCGTTACGGTCTTGCCTGTATCCTCTTTGCGAAGGACTCCGCAGTTGTGAGTCCGTCTCATGCTTCCCAGTAAGTCTGCCATAGTTTGCCCTTTTTTATAAACTATTTAAAATGAACAGGTTTTTAGTTGCTTTCCAATGCCCCCTATCCCTGATTTATCAGGGCGGCGACCCGATCCGTCAAGCCGTCCAAAGCAACCTCCTCCTGCTCTTTGGTATCCATGTTCCGCAATACGGCCATGCCGTTTTGCAGTTCGTTTTCGCCCAATATCAAAACGCGCCCCGCGTTAAAACGGTTGGCCTGCTTCATCTGGCTTTTCAGGCTTTTGCCTTCGTAGTCCATTTCCGCACGCACGCCCCGGGCGTTGAAGTCGCACAGCCATCCAAAGGCGATCTTGCGGGCTTCGTCTCCCAAAGCGGCGATGAACAAGGCGGGCGGAACGGTGAAGTCCTTTTCCTCCGCGCCCAGTAAGGCGGCCAGACGGTCGAATCCCACGGCGAATCCTATGGCCGGGGTTTCCTTGCCGCCCAGGATTTTCACCAGGCCGTCGTAACGGCCTCCGCCTGCCACGGCGTTTTGCGCGCCCAGCAAAGTGGTCTGAACCTCAAAGGTGGTGCGGGTGTAGTAGTCCAGCCCGCGCACAAGGCGGGGGTCGATTTCGTAAGGCACGTTCAAATCGTCCAGGCCTTTGATGACCGCCTCGAAATGCTCCTTGCAGTCCGGACACAGATGATCCTGGATGGACGGAGCGCCCTGCACCGCTTCCTTGCAGCCCGGGACCTTGCAGTCAATGACCCTAAGCGGATTCGCATCCGCCCGGCGCTGGCAATCGGAACACAGGCGGTCCATTTTGTCGGACACAAAGGAAATCAGGGCCTCGCGGAACTTGGGCCGGCATTCCGGGCATCCCAGGGAATTCACATGGGTGACCACGTCGGGAACGTCCAGGCCCGTAAAGAACAGGTGCAGCATGTACATGATCTGGACGTCCGCCAAAGGCGACGCCACGCCGAACATTTCCGCGTTGATCTGGTAAAACTGCCTGTACCTGCCTTTTTGGGGGCGTTCGTGGCGGAACATGGGGCCGATGGTGTAAAACTTTTGCACCGGGTCGGACCCGGCGTAGCCGTGCTCGATGTACGAACGCACCACCGAGGCCGTGGCCTCGGGCCGCAAGGTCTGGCCCCGGCCCTTGGAGTCGGGAAAGGTGTACATTTCCTTTTCCACGATATCCGTGTCCGCGCCGATGCCTCGGGAGAACAGCTCCGTGTTTTCCATAATGGGCAAGCGGATTTCCCTGAACCCGAAATTTTCCAAAAGGACGCGGGCCTTGGATTCAATATCCTGCCACAACTCCACCTGGCCGGGGAGTATGTCCCTGAATCCGCGAATTAATTTGATCATTTTTAGCTCCGATAAAACGATTTCCGGGCAAAACCCGGTAAACGATCATAATTGGCAAAACATGGGAATTAAATCAAGGAAATATTTAGGGTGTAGGGCGGATTAGCCATTTTAGCACACCAAATTTCATGTGGAAAAAAGCGGAGGGAGTATAGTCAGTTGATGGATGGTTTGTTATGACATTAAAATACAGCGAAGGTGTTACTAAATTGAACTTAAGCCACTTTGTTTGTATAAATAGCCTTAATAACTTCTGAATAATTGCTTGATCAAGTTTATATATGATGTTATTATATAAATATGTCCATAAAGGCTTGCTCCAATAAGTGAATCTACTTGGTTATTTTTTACAATAGATAATTTATCTCTACTGAAAAAGGAGTAGCATGATGAGCAATGATTGCAAAGGAAACTGCAGTTCACGTGGTAAAACCATAAAGGGGTATTGTGGAACATGCGGAAAAGAGACAACTTGGGTCTACTGCCCGGAAACTTCTAGAAATTATGCAGGCTGGCGATGTCTTGGTTGTGGCACTTTTAGGCGTGGATAAGAACGTGGGGAGATCCTAAGCGGTTAGCCCTGGCAGAGCAGTATCCTGCCAGGGTGCGTGAGCACATGGTGTAGAACCGTGGAGGTAATGGAATTTGGAAACGTTGTAAGACCGGAAGTCTGGCCCAATGCCAACAAGAGCAGGAATTCAACCGGGGCTTTCCGCCCGCCGAACATTCTCAACCCCGAAAATCTCCCCGGCCGCACCTTTTGTTGCTAAAGCAACCCAGGCAACATACTGCCGTTGCCTGGACCACCCTAAACAGGGGCAGGGCAAGCCCTGCACCCTACATAGCCCATGAAACCATTGCGGCTGAATTTGGCGTGTAGGCGCAGGCCCCCCTGCCTGCTTAGGGCGTGCTTCGCACGACCAATAGGCGCCCACAGGGGGGCGCAACTACAATGTAACAAAAACCGGAAAGGATGAATTCGATGTTAGCGGCAGGCCCCCGCCGCATGAGAAGAACAACGCCGCCCCAAACACTGGCGGGGCAAGCCCTGCCTTGGGGCGCTGACGCCATTTCCGTTAACTGTCTGTTAATCCAACTCAATAAAGGTGGATTCCACCGGGCCGTCAAGAAGCAGGATGGAATTGATGTGCACCCGGAAGAATTCCGTATCCTCCTGATCCAGCAGGGGCTTAAGGCGAGGATGGAGAATTAGAAAGGCCCGCGTCAATTCCATGAGATCCCTGGGATCCTGGGGGCCGTAGGTTCCTGTGACGGTCAGGGCCTGGATGTTTTCGTCCCGGCCTTTGTCAAAACTGGCCCGGGAGTCCACCATCACGCAAACATTGGGGTTGGCCTGCATGTTTTTATGCTTGGCGGAATTCTTGCCCGTGACCATAATCAGGGCGTTTCCCTGGCGATCCAGCATATAGGCCATGAGGGAGCAATGGGGCTTGCCGCCGGCGTCGGTGGCCAGGACGCACATATTCTCCCTGGCGAGTAGATCGAATATTTTTTCCATGATGGGCGATTAACTCTTATTTTGTTTGCTCAAGACCCGGACTCCCCGACTTTGCCTTTGAGCTCTTTTTCCAATGCTGCGAAAAGATCCTTTTTTCGCTGCTTCTCGTCTTTGGCCTGAACTGTGATATTAGCCATGCGCTCGGCCTGCTTTTTGGCGAACTTTTCCACTTCGGCTTCCATGTTATTGCCCTGAGCCGCCTTGGGCAAATCCTCCAGCGGGGCGGGGTCCTTAATGTAAATCCGCTCGACCTCGCCCGCCAGGACGTTTTTCAATACTCCCATATCTCCAAGTTTATTACAAATATTTTGAACTTCCTCGGCTGAGTACCCTGTGACCTCGCTGATCTGGGAAACCGTGGGAGGGACCCCGAACTTATGGTCGGCGATGCGAGCTGCGGCCACTACCAGATGCGCTTTATAATAGGGCGAGTTGCGGTCCATGATTTTTTCCTCTATCCGGTCAGGCGATTCTTGACATCTTATCCAATGATTAGGTAGCATCCAATCAAAATTTTTGTCAATAATTGACCGTTTAACAGCCAAAGAAGATTTAACCGAGGCGCTGACTTAACGCGCCCTAAAAAACCTCATGATCGGAGGAAGTCATGACTCAAATACTGGAAGTAACAGCCAGGGAGATATTGGACTCCAGGGGAAACCCCACCGTGGAAGTGGATGTGTACACGGAAAGCGGCGCCATCGGAAGGGCGGCCGTGCCCTCCGGCGCGTCCACGGGCACGCGGGAGGCCCTGGAGCTTAGGGACAAAAAATCCAAGAGATACGGCGGCAAGGGCGTTGCCCAGGCCGTGAAGAACGTGAATGAGATCATCGCTCCTCTGATCATCGGCATGGACGCGGCGGACCAAGCGGCCGTGGACCTGGCCATGCTGGACGAAGACGGCACGGAAAATAAATCCAAGCTGGGCGCCAATGCCATATTAGGCGTGTCCCTGGCCACGGCCCGTGCGGCGGCGGACGCCTTTGGCTTTCCTCTGTACCGCTACCTTGGCGGCGTAGCCGGCCAGACCCTGCCCCTGCCCATGATGAACATCATCAACGGCGGCGAGCACGCAGCCAACAACCTGGACATCCAGGAATTCATGATCATCCCCAAGGGCGCCAAGACGGCGGCCGAGGCGGTTCGCATGGGCGCCGAGGTTTTCGCCAACCTGAAAGCCATCCTGAAAAAAGGCGGGCACGCCACGGCCGTAGGCGACGAAGGCGGCTTCGCCCCGGACCTGGACACCAACGAAGAAGCCTTCAAATGCATCATGGACGCTATCAAGGCGGCCGGATACAAGCCGGGCAAGGACATTGTCCTGGCCATTGACGCGGCCGCCAGCGAATTCTGCGTCAAGGGAAAATACGAACTCAAGGGCGAAGGCAAAAGCCTGACCACCACCCAGATGATCGACTACTATGAGGAAATGATCTCCAAGTACCCCATCGTTTCCATCGAAGACGGCCTGGCCGAAGGAGACTGGGACGGCTGGGAGGAAATGACCAAGCGCCTGGGTTCCATCCAGCTTGTGGGGGACGACATTTTTGTGACCAATCCCGCCATTTTCAGGAAGGGCATTGAAAAGGGCGTGGGCAACTCCATTTTGGTCAAGCTGAATCAGATCGGGTCCCTGACCGAAACCCTGCAGACCATCGACCTGGCCAAACGCTACGGATACACCACGGTGATTTCCCATCGCTCCGGCGAGACCGAAGACACCTTTATCTCCGACCTGGCCGTGGCCGTGAACGCCGGCCAGATCAAGACCGGCTCCCTGTCCAGAACGGACCGGGTGGCCAAATACAATCAGTTAATCCGCATTGAAGAGGACCTGGGAAGAGCCGCGAGCTTCGGGACTCCTTTTGACAAGATCACGGATTCCAAAAAATAATCGTTACCTGCGGGGGAGGCGGACTGCCTCCCCCGTTGTTTTCTCGCAAGAAGCCGTATTATTGAGGACTGCATGAAAATTTTTTCCGGACGCACATTGATTTGCACCCTGGCCTTTTTCTCCCTGACCGCCTTCTCCGCCCAGGCTTACGTCCTGCCCGCCGAACAGGTTTTGGAACTCATGGTCAAAGCCCAGGGGCCGGCCAAAGGGCTTTCCGTAGCCGAACAGGTCGTCGTGTATCCGCCGCCGGAAATTCAACCGGAGCAGGCTGCGCAACCTGAAACCGATGCGGCTGCGTCAGGCATTGAGGGCCGGGAAGGCGGAGCTGTTGGGGAAAAATCGGCAGAAACGCCTCCTCCGGCCCCGTTGACTTTGGAAGGTTCTGTTTCGTATCAGTTTCCGGACAAATTCCGGGAGGAAATCAAGTATCCTCAAGGCCTGGGAATTTTAGCGGTGTCTCCGGCCGGAGCGGCCAAGGTGGAAAACAATTATCTGATCTCCGAGTTTGAGGATCAGTACGACCTGTTCAAGGAGCCTTTGTTATACCGGAACGCCCTGCTGCTTATGGAAAGGCTGAGCCTGGCCGGGGTGAGAACGGACGTGTGCTCTTTGGGATACTGGCAGGGCAAGGCGGCCTATGTGATCGGCGCCCAATTCCCGGACGAGACCGTCCCGCAGCTTTGGGTGGAAAAAAACACCTTTTTGCCCATCCGGTTTATCGTCACCCGCACCGTGCCCGGCAGGAGTCAGGACAGCCTGGAAGTGCAATACAGCGACTGGCAGGGCCTGCTGGTGCAGGACGGCAAAAAAATCCTCCACAGGTATCCCGGACGCATCACCTTTGTGTCCAACGGGCAAATGATCAGCCAACGAACCATGGTGAATTACGCCATGAACCCGTCCTTCCCGCCCGAGTCCTTTGATGTTTCCCGCATGAGGCGGGCTTACGAGCCGGCGCCTCATCTTATGCCGAAGGACCCCGTCTCCGAGGAGATGCAGGGCGTTCACAACGCCTTTGAAGAATTCAAAAAGACCATCGGACAGGACGGCAAAAATCAGTAGCCCGGCTTAGGGATTCACTTTTTCCGCCAGCTTGGGAACGACCCATCCGCCCAGGCTTTTTTCCAGTTCCATGGCGACCGCAATGGTTTTGTGGTCGTTTCCCGGCGTCCCCACCACCTGCACTCCCACGGGCAGGCCTTTTTTGCTCAACCCCAAAGGAACCTGCGTGGACGGAAATCCCATGACGTTGATGATGGCCGTGTACACGAAGTTATCCAGCAGCATGAGCGGCTCCAGGTGGCGCGGAGCGGGTTTGCTGTAAGAGGGATAGAGCATGACGCCGTCCGGGCCGATTAATTCGATCAATTCCCGCCGCAACTCCCGCCCCATCTTGATAAATTTTTCCGTAGGCATGGGAATGCGCTCTCCCAAAGCCAGAGCCAGGGCGGGCAAGGTGTGGTCCGACGCCCTCAAGGCCCATTTGAACAATTCCCAAAACACGGGAATGCGCTTGCCCTGCCCCAGCTGTACGCCAAACTCTTCCGTCTGATGATGATTCAACATACTGGACCAGATGGCGAAGGACCATTTGAGCTTGTTCACCGTGCGATGCTTGACCGAAGCGCCCAATTTTTCCAGGGCGTCCGCAGCTTTCTTTTGGGCGATCACCAACTCGTGATGCACCCTTACAGCGCCGTTTTCCGGCACGCTCAGGACGTTGAGCCGGGAAAAATCCACGGAGGCGGGGTCGCCAAAATCCATGGCCGTGCATTCGGGGTCCTTGCCGTCCGGTCCGGCCATGATCTTCAGCAGAGGCATTAGATCTTCGGCCTTGCGGCAAAGGGGGCCGGTGGTGCAGTAAAAAGCCACCCTGCCATGGGCCAGGGGAATCTGGCCTGTATTGGGAACCGCGCCGCCCGTGGGCTTGTGACCGAAAACCCCGTTGAAAAACGCGGGCATGCGGATGGATCCGCCCACGTCCGACCCCAGGCCGAAAGGCGAAGCGCCCGAGGACACAATGCAGCCTTCCCCGCCCGAACTTCCGCCCACAATACGGCCCAGGTCGTAGCAATTGTTGGTGGTTCCGTAGACCTTGTTGTGGGACTCCATCCACATGCACAATTCCGAAATATTGGTAACGCCGATGGGGATGAGCCCGGCCCGGCGCATCCTGGCCGCGGCCGTGGCGTCCTTCTTCTCGATGATGCCTTTTCGGGCCACAAGCCCGGAGGTATGGGGCATGCCTGTGAGGGAAAAGCATTCCTTAATGGAGCAGGGAACGCCATGAAAAGACGGGCAGTTTTCCGGCCCGTTTTCCTTTAAAAATGCGTCGGCTGCGTCCGCCTCGTCCAGAGCCTGGTCGTAGCGGTCCGCCACAATGGCGTTGATCCATGGATTGATTTTCTTGGCGTGTTCAATATGCGTTTCCACGGCTTTACGGGACGTTATTTTTCCTTCGCGAATCATGGCCGCAATTTTTGTCCCGGATAAAGTAAGCAGTTTGTCCATGCAGATTCCCCCCGAAAAAATAGAGCTGACAAATATAAATTTTGCGGATTTTGCTTTTCCACCCGAAGAAAAAACAGGATAGTAATATTGAAGGGAGATTTCAACATTTTTATGGATGCCGTCTCTCTTTATTTATCATCGTTAAGGCCAAGGGAGTGATTTTGCGGTTTCTTGACGGCGCTCTTACCCGGGTGATATCCTAAACCATATCCAACCGGAAGATTCATCCATCCTACCTATCCATCCACAGGGGGGCTTTATGGGCAAATTTCTCATTTCCATTGATGCTGCTTCTTGCACCGGATGCATGAAATGCGGCCTGGCCTGCTCCGAATTATACCACCGGGCTTTCAATCCGTTGCTGGCGAGAATCCAGGTGATTGTCAAAGGCGAAGAGGCCGAAATCTCCTTTACGCAGGAATGCACGGAATGCGGCGTGTGCGTGGACCAGTGCTTTTATGGGGCGTTGTCCAAGACGCCCAGGGAGTCTTGATCAGGAGGGGCGTCATGGATTGGAACGGTTTTGCAGGCAACGTGCTTTATGTGGATTTAAGCGCCGGCGAACTGGAATCCCGGCCTTTGTCCCGGGACTTATGCGAAAAGTATATCGGAGGGCTGGGCGGCTGCATTAGGCTGGCTTATGAAAATGTCATTCCAGGAACCGAGCCTCTTGCGCCGGAAAACCCCATCATCATTGGCGCCGGGCCCCTGGTGGGAACCAGCGTTCCCGCCTCTTCCCGGGTGTACGGCATGACCAGGCTGCCCCAAAGCCGCTCCGTCGGCTGGTGCGGGGCCGGGGGCGTTAACTTCGGCGCGTTCATGAAATACGCAGGCTTTGACTTTCTGGTGATAACCGGCAAGGCGGACCGGCCCGTGTATCTGGACATCACGGGGGACGCTCCGGTCATTCGCGCCGCAGGGTCTTTATGGGGAATGGGAGTGGAAGACGCCTGCCACGCCCTGTGGGAGAAGCACGGCCGGCCCGCCGGAGTGCTTGGAATCGGACAGGCCGGGGAGAATCAGGCGGCCTATGCCATGGCTTTTGTGGATCGCCTGTCCACCATGGGACGGGGCGGTTTCGGCGCCGTCATGGGCTCCAAGAACCTGAAGGCAGTGGTCGCCAGAGGGATGAACGGCATTACCGTAGCGGACAGAAAGGCATATAAAAAACTCACCAAAGACCTTTTTGAAAATATACGAAACTATCCCTATCTCAAGGAATGGCAGGATTTAGGGCTCATGAAATCCCTGCCTATCATTTCCAGGGAGGAATATTCCGAGGCGAAAGTCCGGCGTATGGCGTGCGTATCCTGCCCCATCGGCGATAAAGACATTATCCGCGTTTCCGACCTGACGGCAACCAGCAGTTCGGCCATGAACCTATACGTCCCCACCATTTTCGGCATGAAGGATCACACAGAAGCCGTCACCCTCATGACCATGCTGGACGGCTATGGCATGGACATGTTCGAGTTTTTCGCCGCCGTCGGCTACGCCGGAGATTTGGCCGCCGCGGGAATCATATCCTCGGATGAGGCGACCCCGCCCATTGACCTGACCAAATTTGAATCCATGAAGATCTGGGCGGAAAAAACGGCTTTTCGGCAGGGATTGGGAGATTTGATCGCCCAGGGCCTGGACGCAATCCTGGAGCGCTACGGACCGGAGGCGGCCCCTTATTTGCCGTACAAGGTCAAAGGCATGATGCCCTACGCCGGGCCCAAGGCGCCCCTGCCCTGGAACCTTTTCGGCACCATGGAGTTGGGGCAAATCCTGGACCCGCGCGGGCCTCATGTGGGGTCGGGAGGATCGCCCACCTATTTCGCCCAACGCCCCTTGGAGGTTTTTCCCAAGCACCTCAAACGCATGGGCGTGCCGGACGACGCCCTGGACCGTATTTTGCCCGGATGGCGAGACGGCGCGCCTACAGACCTGAACATAGGCCGGTTGCTCAAATATTCGCACCGGTGGTTTACCATCCTGGGCTCGCTGGGCGTATGCGCCAGGGCGCAGATCAACCGCTTTTACAACTATGATTTGTGTTCGGACTTGTACCAGGCGGTCACAGGCATTCCCACCCAGGGAAGCGACCTTGGCGACAGGGCCAACGCCGCCTGGGCCTTGTTGAAAACCATCAACATGCGGGAAGGCTTTGGGAGGAAGGATGAAGAGCCGCCGGCCAAATGGTTTGAAGAGCCGCCTTTTTGCAACTACCTGACCGGAAAGCCTATTACGCCTCAGGAAGTGGGTGTGATGATCGGGGAGTATTACGACGAGCAGGGTTGGGACTCTGAAACCGGAGCGCCGCCCATGCCTGCAGATTAGATTGAAGATTCATCCGTTAAAATTTGACGCAGGAGATCGTCCTGCTCCCTGGACTGGATGGCGCCCGCCTCCCAGCATTGGATCTCGCGCAGGGGGAATCCGGTTTTTTCCGCCAGTTCCTCCTGGCTCAGGCCTTTGGACCAGCGGGTTTCCGTTATTTCCCGGCCTGTCATCATGCCTTCCTGAAACCGGTAGGCTTCGGCTATGGCCGCCTGGATGGTGCAGGCCTGCTCGGGGGTTCCGGCTTCCAGCCCGCAATCCGGGCACACATGGCAGGCGACTTCCACCGTGATTTCCCTGCCCCGAAACTGGATGGTCGCCTCTTTGGTGCACAAGGGCATGGAAGCGCCGCAGCCGGGGCATATGGGGTCGGTTTTTTTCAAAAGGGCGCCTTTCTGTTGGGATGAAAGGAAATCAGCCACAGGGTCTGGCTGAATATGGCGAATTTCAGATAGGCCAGGCACTTGACGATCGTGGATTTCCAGCGAAACGGAAACAGGTCGGCCCCGTTGATTTCCTGTTCATAGGATTTTTGGGGGGGCGACATGCCCACATAGTTTTCCGGCTGAATTTCGTCCAGAACATTATGAAGCACCTGGGACAACTCGTCCATCATGTATCCCATGTTTAACGCATCAGCAGCCAGGCTGGTCGGGTTCATGAGCATGATGCGGTCTTCTTCAGCGCAGGACTGGGCTTCACGAAGTTTTTTGGACAGCTCTTTGTGCGTCGGCCTTTTCATGCCCTGCAATATAACGCAAAAAGCCTCAATTGGCAAAATGCAATAGCCGGACGAGGCCCTTAAAAGTTGTTCTTATAGCTTTTTTAAGATAGTCTGTCCGGCAACGGATCGAACCATAAACAGACAGAGGTTAGCGTGGGATTTAAGGTTCCCGACAATGTGCTGCCAGAAAACGCCAAGTTTTTCGTAATCATGCAATTCGCCTATGTGTTCGGGGGGATCAGCCACATAGCATTAGGAATTGCGTTTTGGCTTTTCTGCATCAAGGAAATGGCCTGGTTCAACTTCGCCTACAGCGCACCCGTCTTTACCACGGCGTTTATCCTCAACCGGAGGGGGCTGCACGAAGCCGCGTTTTTTCTGGCCTTCAGCGAACTGCTGATGCATCAGGTCGCCGGGGTGTACGTGCTTGGTTGGGGCGTGGGCTTTCAATATTTTTTGATTTACCTGGCCGGACTGACCTTTTTTAACGCCCGATGGCATGGAAAAATCCGGACGTGCGTCATTGTGCTTTTATGCGCCGTGTTCACGGCTCTCTATTTATACTGCCAGGAGCCCGCCTGCGATTACGTTCTTTCCAAAACCGTATACCAGGCCTTTTTTCTGTCTTCCAGCCTGACCACGCTTGTGGCCCTGGCTATGCTCATTCATTATTACGTTCAGGCCGCCACCCGGGCGGAGCAAGGATTGACCGAGGCCAACAACCAGCTTTCGAAAAAAAACCTCGAGATAGAAAAGACTCTGGCCGAACGCAACCAGGCCTTTTCCCACCTGAACGCCGAACTCCAGGAGGCGGCCCGGTACGTGCGGGAAATCCTGCCGGAGCCCATTGAGGACGGCCCCATCCGGACGGACTGGAGATTCATTCCGTCCACGGCTTTGGGGGGAGACGCCTTCGGCCACCATTGGCTGGACGAGGACCGTTTTGTGTTGTATCTCATCGACGTCAGCGGGCACGGGGTGGGGGCGGCGCTGCTTTCCGTGTCCATCATGAACGCCTTGCGCGCCCAGTCATTGCCGCGGACGGATTTCTCCGACCCGGCCAGTGTGCTGGAATCCTTGAATCAGGCCTTTTCGGGCGAGGATCACGGCCGCATGTTTTTCACCATATGGTACGGGGTGTATTCCAGAAGCACGCGCCAAATGATCTATGCCAGCGGCGGGCATCCGCCGGCCCTGCTGTTCGGAAAAAACGGAAACGAACCGCACGTCTCCCAACTCCGCACGCCCAACTTCGTGATTGGGGGGATGCGGGATGTGGAATACAAGAAAGCCGCATGCACCATTCCCGAGGGCGGGATTTTGTACATTTTTTCCGACGGCGTGTATGAGGTTCGCAAAATGGACGGAAGCGTATGGCGATACAAGGAATTCGCCGACTACATGACAAAAGCCAAACCGTCCGAAAAGTCCCGCCTGGATCTGCTGCACAGCCACGCCCGGAACCTGGCCAATTCAGAGCATCTGGACGACGACTTTACTATTCTTGAGGTCATGTTCTAAGGGGGGAATCATGAGCCAGCCGGATTATTTGCAGCCCTTCGCCGATTGCTTAACCCAAAGCTCTCAATGGCTGTCCGCCCAAGCGGAGGCCGGGGAAAAGCATATCGGCTATTTTTGTACATATACTCCCGTGGAGCTGATCCATGCCTGCGGGTTCGTTCCGATCCGTGTCATGGGGGAGCCTGGCGTTGTGGAACAGGCCTATTCCCTGGTCCCGGATTTTATTTGCCCTTTTATGAAATGCGCCCTGGAAAAAGCCTTGAACGGAGGATTCAAATATCTGAAGGGAGTGGTCCAGGGGTATACCTGCGACGTATCTTGCGGCATGGCCAATATCTGGAAGGAGAACATTCCGGGAGAGCTTTACCACACCTTCCCCCTGCCTTATACGGACGCCCCTGCAACGAGAGACTATCTCCATAAGGAATTCCAGGCGTTCATTCATAAAGCGGAACAGGCCGGTGGCGAGTTCCGCCTGGAAAGGCTGCAATCTTCCCTGGATATGTACGCGGCGATCCGCCGCAGCCTGCTCAGCCTGTACCAATTCGGAGAAGACGGAGCGCCCGCCCTTAACGCCCGGGAGCGCCACATAGTCGTCCAGGCTGGTTACGTCGCGCCTCCCGACCTTTTTCTCGGCATGTTGGAAGCCCTGGCCAGCCAAAAGCCCTTTAATTCCCGGGAAAGCCAGGCAGGAATCCCCGTTTTGATTTCCGGCAGCCTGGTGGAGTCCGTGGGCGTTTTTGACGCCATGGAGAAGGCCGGCGCCCGAATCGTTGCAGACGACCTGTGCTCGGGATACCGGAACCTGTTGCCGGTGGACGGAAGCGGCTCCGGCCCCATGGAAAGGCTGATCGACCGGTATGTGAACCGATTTCCCTGCCCTTCCCGTTGCAGAGCCGAAAACCGTTTTCCCTTGCTGATGGACAGGATAGAGCAAACAGGCGCCCGGGGGGTGATTTTTCTCATACAAAAATTTTGCACGCCTCATCTGGCGGACATTCCCGAGCTTACCCGCCTTTTGAAGGCAGCCGGAATTCCGGTTTTGGTTGTAGAGATGGATGAAAGCTGGCGGATGGGAGGCCAATTGCAGACAAGGCTGGAGGGCTTTGTCGAAATGATCGATGGGATGTATGGAACGAATCATGGAAAAATCTAAAAAATCGACCAAAAGGCTGGCGGCGGCAAAAGAACTGAACAAGGTGGTGGGCGAATATTATCTGGAGTGCGCAGCCGCCAAAGAGCAGGGCAAACCCGTCGGGTGGATGCCGCCCATGAACGGCGCCATAGAACTGTTTTACGCCATGGACCTGCAGCCGGTCTTTCCCGAAAACTGGTCACCGGTATGCGCCGCCTTTGGCCTGACTCCAAAAAACTTCGAAGTCAGCGAAGGCATGGGCTACTCCAGGGATCTTTGCGGCTACCTGAGGAATATTGTCGGGTACGTGAACGGCCCCATGACCGACCCGGCAATCCCGCTTGGAGGGCTGCCCGCCCCGGACCTGCTCATTTCCCCGGGCGGGGGGTGCGTGCCTGTCATGAAAATCTTTCACGCCCTGGAGCGGCGGTTTCCCGAGGCCAAGGTGTTTAAGGCGGATCTGCCTCAGGTTGCTCTGGAGGAAATCGCTCCTCACCACATTGACTACGCAATTCAGGAAATGCAGCGGCTCATTACTTTTCTGGAGGAAGCCACGGGTCGGAAGCTGGACCAGGACCGCTTGCAGGAAGTGGCGGCCCTGTCCGACCAGGCATGCGCTTTGTGGGACGAAATCATGAGCTATCGGCGATCCATCCCCGCGCCTTTTTCCGCTGCAGAAATCGGCATTATGTTTGTAATGGTCACCCGCCAGGGAACCCGGCAGGCCATTGATTTTCTGATCAAAGCCAGAGACGAAATCAAAGAGCGCGCCGAGTCGGGAACAGGCGTTATTGAAAACGAGAAACTGCGCCTTTTTTGGGACAACATCCCGCTTTGGTACAACATGGGCCTGTTCAACTATTTTGAAAAGGCCAACGCCGTGGTGGTGGCGGAAACCTACTCTGCCGCATGGTCCATCCGGCTTGATCCGGCGGACCCGCTCAAGGCGCTGGCCCTGAAAAGCCTGATGTCCTACCCCCTGGTTTCCTGCGTTTCCATTGAAAAGCGGAAAGAGATGGTTCTAAAGGCCTGCCGGGATTACGCCATTGACGGCGTGGTTTTTCACCGGAACAAATCCTGCGTGCCCATCAGTTTGGGGCAAATGGATATCCGCAAGGCCTTGGAGGATGAGTTGGGCATCCCCTCCGTAATCTTCGACGCCGACCACATGGACGCCCGCAATTTCTCCACCGCTCAGTTTCAAGTCCGCATAGACGCCTTTTTGGAAATGCTGGCTGAAAGAAAAGGACAGACCTTTAAAACCTGATTAATACCCCAGTTCCTCGGCCACGATAACCACGCTGATATCCGTGAGCATGGGTTTGCGGTGCAGGATGGTGGTTATCCGGCAGACGCGGGACGGAGAGTTGCAGTCCACGCAAATTCCGGTTTCTGCGCAGGGCGTTTCCATATTCAGGCTTTTGGCGCGCATGGGCGCGGCCACGGTGTGCACTCTGTCTATGGCTGCATGGAGGTCCTTGCAGATTTTATTGGCGCCGGCCACAATCACGACCTTTTTGGGACCGAAGGACATGGCGTTGGTCCGGTTGCCGCAGCCGTCCACATTGACTATTTCGCCGGTCACGGAAATTCCGTTGGCCGAGCATAAAAAGCAGTCGGTCAGGCTTTGCTGGCGGCGGAATTCCAGGCTTTTCTCAAAGGGAAGCGAAGGATCGTTATGATCCAGGATGGTTTTCCCCTGCTCTTTCAGGGCTTCAATCAGGCCCATATCCCGGGTGGTCGAGGAGCCGCCGAAGCCGAAAGTTTCGTATTGGGAAATCATTTTAAGGATTAATTCTTTGGCTTCCTGGGACGTCTTGCAAAGGTGGGCGTCAAAAGCGTGCTTTTTAAGATTGTTGACGCATTTTTCCCCGGTTTTTTCCCACAGCCATTTCCGATAATCTTCAGCCATCGTCCTGCCTCCCTGGTCTTGCAGATAATAAAGTTATTCCGGAGGGACCTCGTCGCCGGGAGTCTCTCCAATATCTTCCATAATTTGTAATATGCGTTTGTAGGATTGATCCAGAACAATATCGGGCGAAGATTTTTCACTGCCGCCCCTGGCGTAATCCCTTGCAATTTGAATGGCTTGTTTCAGCGCCATTTGTTTCATTTTCCGAGTCGCCATAGAGCATCCCCTCCAGGTTGTATACGGCTGCGTAAGTTAACTTCAGAAAACAAACACGAATGCCATTGGATATCACCGCCTTGCTGGGGCAGTCAATCCCGGTCTTATTTTAAAATGGAGCAAAAACAAAAAACAGCAGGCGTAGAAGGAAAAAGGGAGCCCCAATGGGCGGGGCTCCCTTGGATCTATCTAGTACATGGGCGTGAAATCAGCCACATTTACTTCTTTCAGATCGTCTCCCAGGTATTCCCGTTCCTGGGGACCGAGAACTCCGAGGGAAAGACAAATCAGGGTCCACAGGTGAACCGTGTGGTACGGAGCATCGTAATGCTCTTGCAGGTCATGGACCTGGGCGTGGCAGTTATGGCAAGGCGTGATGGCGTAATTTGCGCCGGTGGCCAGGATCTGGTTCAGCTTAAGCCGGCCGTATTCCCGGCGTTCATCGGCGTATCCGCTTTGCAGAAAGCCGCCGCCGCCGCCGCAGCAGAAGTTATTGGAGCGGTTGGGGGTCATGTCCACGAAGTTTTCTTCGCCGACAACAGACTTGACCACAAAACGCAGGTCTTCCGCCACGGGATCGCCAAAGGACTTCCTCACGAGCTGGCAGGGATCCTGAACCGTAAACTTGATTTTCAGGTCCTTGTTCCAGTCGGAGTTTACCTTAAGTTTGCCTTCGCGAATCCACTGTGCGTAGTATTGGATGATGCTCTTTACTTCAAACTTGTGCTCGACACCGTATTTTTTCAGTCCGGCCCGGACTGCGAATAGTTCGTGGCCTCATTCGGTGTTGAGCCAGACCTTGCACCCAAGGTCGTCAACGGCTTTGGCCTTGACCTCCGTAATGTGCTTCCAGGCGTCGTCGTCCGCCAGAAACATGCAGTAGTTCTCGGCAGCCCAGCCCTTGGTTCCGTAAGTCCAATCAGCGCCGACCAGGTGCAGGATCTTCCACAGGGGCACCATTTCATCAGGCTCGGTCACAGGTTCGCGGGAGTTCTGGTTCAGGAAAAAGTAAGCGCCTTCCTTGTTGATGGGCGCCTGCATATCCTTGAATTCCGGTTGGGCTTCCCGGTATTCTTCCAGGACGTCTTCCACCACAAACTGGAAGTCTTCTTCGTTGGTTCCCATGGCGCTGCATGTATCGCTGCGCAGAGCCATGTCGCAGGAGGCCAGGATGCCCTTGGGGCGGTCTTCCCTGGGCACCTGTTGCCGTGCGTTGAAAACCAACTGGGGAATGTCGATTTTCATGGGGCATACGTAGATGCAGCGCTGGCACATGGAGCAGCACCAGATCCAAGGAGAATTGATGATTTCCTCGTCCATGCCGAGGGCTGCCATGCGCAGGAGCTTTCTGGGATCCATGTCATGAAGCCCGGTGGCCGGACAACCCGAGGAGCAGGCGCCGCAGGTCAGGCAGAGATTCAGGTTTCCGCCTTCAGGCAGAATCTCCATGACCTTGTCTTTAAGGGTGCTCCCCTTTTTTTTGGTTAATTTGATTACTTCTTCTGCCATACGATTTTCCTCCCGTTCATTTGGGCGCGGGGCGCGCCCATGCGCGCCCCGCGTTTGGCAAGCCCTCAGCTTCAGGAACCGGCCTTTTTAATGGATCTTTCCAATTCCACAGAAATTTCCGAGAACGTTCTACCCATATTGTTGGCAAGAGATGCGCACACCAGGCGGTCTTCCGGCATGCCTACGGCGGCCAGCATCTTCTTGAGTTCTTCAGCTCTCCAGGAAGCGTACAGAGCGCCCTTGTCGGACTTGCAGTTGCCGTTGTGGCAGGTGAGCAGCATGACGCCCTCAGCACCTTGCACAAAAGCGTCCATCACATAGTCCATGTCGATCTTGCCGGCGCAAGGCACTTCAATGGCCTGGAGTCCGGCGGGAACCCTGTAGCCGAAAGTCTTGGCCATTTTCATGGCTTCCAATCCGCTGTTCTTGCAGCAGAAGGCCACGATCCAGGGGCTCTTGCCCGCGGAACCCTGGCCGTCTTTAATAGCTTGAGCCATGGCGTCGTCGGCGTAGTCGCCCAGTTGGATGGCGTCGTTGGGGCATTCGCTGGCGCAGATGCCGCAGCCCTGACAGGCGGATTCGGCGATGATGGCCCGGGAATCCCAGTAGATGGCGCCATGGGGGCAGCAACGGTAGCAGGTAAGGCACACGGTGCACTTGTCCACGTCCACGAAGGCGGTGTTGGAAGGAACTTCCAAATTGCCGTCGCCCAGGAACTTTTTCACTTCCAGAGCCACATTGCCTGCGTCTTCAAGACCCTGCTCAAAAGAAAGAAGGTCGCGGGATGCGCCGGCCAGGTAGATGCCCAAACGGGTGGACTTGACCGGGAAGTAATGGACGTTGTCAGGTTGCAGGAAGCCGTTTTTGTCAGCTTCGATTTCCAGGGGAACGGCCAGGGCGGCGTTGTCTTCATCAGCCAGGATGGCTTCTTCGACAACCACCAGGTCAGGCTGCACTTCCACCTGCTGCCTGAGGACCGGATCCAGAATGGAAATGGTCATGGCGTCGCCAGTCGTCACCTGAGGGGTTTCCTTGGTTTTGAAATAGATGACGCCTTCCTGGCGGGCCTGTGCATACAGGGCGTCCAGGCCGTCGGCGGCCAGCTTGATGTCGCCCACGAATACATAAGCGTCGGTGTCAGCGACCTTGGTCAGGGCGGTGAGGCTGTCCAGGACCCTCTGCATGACCAGGGGGTTGCCTTCCTGGCCGAATCCGACCAAAAAGGCCACAGTCTTGCCGGCTTCCAGCTTGCCTTCGGCCAGCATGGCTTCCAGTTCGGACTGGGACACGACCTTGGGGCCCAGTTCCAGGCCGTAAGCGTCGTTCAGCACTGTCGTGGTGAGGCCGGTGGCCACCACGATGGCGCCGAAGGTTTTTTCCACTGCGGCGTCGCCGGTCTTGAGGGTGACCTCAAAGTTTCCGGGAACCCCCTTCACATCGGCGGCCACGGTGTTCGTCATGATTTCGATATTGGCGTTGGCTTCGGCTTTTGCCGTCAGATCGGCGACTGCGCCGTCTTTGGCTTCTTGGGCGACCTTGTCTTCCTTGCTCGTCAGAACAACTTTGTAGCCTTGTCCGGCAACTTCCAGCGCCGCGGCTACGCCAGCCGTCCCGCCGCCGATGACCAACACGTCGGTAGCGATCTGGATGATTTTCTTGTCTGCATTCATTTGGTCACCCCTATGTATTTAAGCGCTTCGGAGGCCGCAAATCCCGCCTGGGCCATGGAAGCTGGAATGTTTTTAGGTCCTGCGGCCGTTCCCGCCAGGAATACGCCTTCGCCCTTTTCAACCAGGAAGCCGTCCTGATCCTGGTCCAGGGAGAACAGTTCCGCGACCTGAGCGTTGTCTTCCCCGGGGGTGATGCCGATGGAGAGAACCAGCAGGTCAAAGATTTCGTCCTTGCGTTCGCCGGTGTCTTCATCGGCGTAGGAAAGGCGCATGCGGCCTTCTTCCTCCGGGTACACGTCCACGGGGATGTTCCGCACAAAGCCGAGTTCTTCCTTGCACTGGGTGTAGAAAGCGGGGAAGTTCTTTCCGATGCTCTGGATGTCCATGTAAAAGACTTTCACTTCCGCTTCGGGATTGGCGTACTTGATCTTACGGGCCATGCGCAGGCCGTAAGCGCAGCACACCTGGCTGCACCACAGGTTGCCAAGGCGGGCGTCCCGGCTGCCGACGCACTGGATGAACGCGGTCTTGGCAGGGGGATTGAGGTCCGAGGGACGAACCACCTGGCCTTTTTGACGAATCAGGGCTTCCAGTTCCATGCCCGTGATCACGTTATCGCGCACGCCGTAGCCGTAGGTGGGCTTTTTGGTCGCGTCAAAGGGGGTGAACCCGGTGGCTACGACCACGGTGTCGGCGTTGATTTTCTTTTTGGTCGCCTTGGCGTCCAGGTTGATGGCGCCTTTGGGGCAAACGCCCGCCAGTTTGGCGGCGTCCACGTCCTTGGCGGCATCGGCGCAAATGGCGTACAGCGGGGTATTGTTCTTGGAGTATCCGCGAACCACCGCGCCGGTATTGCGGAATTCCTGAAAGCATTCTCCGCAGTTATCGCATTTTTCCGCATCAATGTAAGCAGGGGCCACGTCCAGGGAAGCGGTGAATTTTCCGCCTTTATCCACTTTGGCCACGGCGGCGCCCAGGGTCACATTAATCCGGGGTTCACTAACCACCTGAGCCAGCATTTTGTCCACAGAGCAAGCGCCGCACTTTACGCATTCATCGGTCGCCTTGCAGCAGTAGCTGATGCTGTGCCCGCCCAAGAAGGGACTTTTTTCCACAAGCTCCACGTCAACCTGGCTCTGGGCGAGTTCCCAGGCCGCTGTCAGACCTGCTATGCCGCCGCCAATGACAAGAGCTTTTTTCGGTTTGTCAGTCAATTGCTTTCTCCTTCGATACTCCCTGCCCGAGTTGGGCTTTTCGCCCGGGGCAGGTCTTGCGCGTCATGAAACCAGCACACTTGCCATTTATACCACAGGCCGCGGCAACACTTTGGCCCGTTCGGCGATTTCAGGAACCTTGTGCTCCCACTCGATAGCCATGAGATGGACGCCGGCGATGCCCTTCATTTCCTTGAACTCTTCAATCTGCTCGCAGGCGATCTTGATGCCCTCGTCGGCCACCTTGCCTTTTTCCGCGCCCTGGAGCCTTTTAATGATCTCGTCGGGCACGTCCATGCCGGGCACACGGTTTTTCATGTATTTCGCCATACCCACGCTCTTCATGGGGGTGACGCCGGCCAGGATGTAGACCTTTTCGGTCAGACCCATATCATTGGCCTGGGCGACCCACGTACGGAATTTTTCCATGTTGAAGATGCACTGGGTCTGGATGAAGTCCACGCCTGCGGCTATTTTTTTCGCCAGCCTGTGGACGCGCCATTCAAAAGGTTCTGCAAAGGGGTTGGCGGCGCCGCCGATGAACATTTTGGGGGGTTCTTCGATTTCCGCTCCGCCCTGGAAGACGCCCTCATCGCGCATTTTTTTAATCATGTTGATGAGCTGGGTGGAGTCAACGTCGAACACGCCCTTGGCGCCGGGATGGTCGCCGAACTGCATGTGGTCGCCGGAAAGGCAAAGAATGTTATTGATGCCCATGGCGTAAGCGCCCAGGATGTCGCCCTGCATGGCGAGACGGTTCCTGTCGCGGCACACCATCTGATAATTGGGCTCCAGGCCTTCTTCCTTGGCGATGATGGAGGCGGCCCAGCTGGACATACGCACCATAGCGGTTTGGTTGTCAGTGATATTTACTAGGTCCACGTTGCCCTTGAGGGGTTTGGCCTTTTCCCGCACATGCTCAACGCTGGAACCACGCGGGGGCCCAAGTTCTCCTGTGAAGGCGAAGTGTCCCGCTCTTAAAATTCTTTCCAGTTTGCTGTTTGACTTGAATTCAGCCATATCCTTTTCCTTCTCGCTTTCTTGCCGCAAAGCAAATGAAAGCCCCGGCCTGTAAAGGCCAAGGGCGGGCTATTTGTCGCTGAAAGCGGCTTTGCGTTGTTCGTAACCGGGCTGGACAATGGTGCGCGGCACGTTATTGCGCCAATCCATTATCTCCGTCATTTTCAGGATGTTGTCCAGCCGACCCTGGCCGGCCAGCCTCTGATAAATGGCGTACCATGCGCAGGGTTGATCCTTGTTGATCTCGCAGCTGGTCTGGTTGGTGCCGCCGCAGGGACCGTTCATAAGGGATTTTGCGCACATGGTGATGGGACAGATGCCCCCGGTGATGCCCAGCAGACAGTTACCGCAGGAACGGCATTTTTCTTCGTACCATCCCACATCTCTGTTGACCCCGATAAAGGTGGTGTTCACCCCGGGGAGGACAGGTTTTGTCGGGTAGCGTTCCGCCATGAACTGCACCCCGGCTCCACAAGCCATAGATACAATAGCGTCGTACTGATCGACGATGTCGTCCAGTTCGGCCAAAAATTCCATGTCGCACTGTCTTTCGACCAGCGCGGCGCATGTTTCTACGGGCTTGCCAGCAACCTTGCGAGCCAGCATCAGTTCCTTGTTCAGGAGAGCGGCTTCTTTCTCGCCTCCTGCAAGGCACACGGCGACGCAAGTCTTACAACCAACGGTAAGAATCTTATCGTAACCGGCCAGCAGATCGCTGATTTCATCAAATGGTTTTCTTTCCGCAACTATCATGATTCCTCCTGATCCGAATACACGCTGACCCGCTTGAGGCGGTCCTCAGAACGGGGCAAAAAAATTTCCCCCTCGCTTCAGCAGGCGCACGAATAGCCCGCGGCAGGAGGAAACGAATTTTCTCATTATGGGCGTATACCGGGCAAATGCTTGATTGTCAACCGTTTCATTTGACAATTACCCCCGCCAGTCTTATGGTAATCCCCGTTTGCAAACTTTTCGCCCCGCCGCCGAGCCTTATTCCTCTTTGATCCGGGCGGAGGGCCGTAGCAACTCCCCTTTATATCGGGATTTTGTCTAAAAAATTTTAGCTTGAAAGCATTTTTATAAATTATGGATAAAATAATCGTGGAAGGCGGAAGAACCCTGTCCGGCGAGGTTCAGGTTTCCGGCGCGAAAAACGCAGCTTTGCCCATCCTGGCGGCCTCGCTTTTGGTGGACGGCTGGAATACCTTTTATAATGTGCCTGAACTCCAGGACATCAACACCATAGGCCTCTTGCTGGAGCATTTGGGCGCCAAGGTGGAAAAAGACGGCCATACCATTAAAATCGACGCATCCGGCCTGTGCGAGACCGAAGCGCCTTACGACCTGGTGCGCAGAATGCGCGCCTCGGTGCTGGTTTTGGGCCCCTTGACCGCCAGGCTGAAAAAAGCCCGGGTCAGCCTGCCCGGAGGCTGCGCCATTGGCGCCAGGCCCATCGACCAGCATTTGCGCGGCCTGGAAATGCTGGGCGCCACGGTGGAGCTTTCCCACGGATACGTGGAGGTGCAGGCCGAAAAATTGCGCGGCGCCGACATTTATCTGGACACCCCCACGGTCACAGGCACGGAAAACCTCATGATGGCCGCCTGCCTGGCCGAAGGCGTGACCATCCTGAGAAACGTGGCCAGGGAGCCTGAAATCGTGGCCCTGGCCGATCTCTTAAACCGCATGGGCGGCAAGGTGGAAGGCGCGGGATCGCCGGTCCTCACCATTACGGGCGTAGAAGCCTTGAATCCCGTGGAATTCACCATCATCCCGGACAGAATCGAAGCGGGCACCTTCATGGTCGCCGCGGCCCTCACCGAAGGGGACGTCCTGGTTAAGGACGCCGTGCCCGCCCACTTGCAGGCCTTGATCAGTAAACTCAGGCTGGCAGGCGCTACGGTGACTGAGGAGGGCAACGGAATCCGGGTTCAGGGAAAACGCCCCATTTGCAGCGTAGACGTAAAAACCCTGCCCCATCCCGGCTTTCCCACGGATATGCAGGCCCAGTTCATGGTTCTCATGACCACGGCCAAGGGCCTTTCGGTTATTGCGGAAACCATTTTTGAAAACAGATTCATCCATGTGAGCGAACTTGTGCGAATGGGGGCCAACATCTCCATTTCGCAGAACAGTGCAGTGATCCGGGGAGTGAAACATCTGTCCGCAGCGCCGGTGATGGCCACCGACCTGCGGGCCAGTGCGTCCCTGATACTTGCTGGTTTGATCGCCCAGGGAAGCACGGAAATCCACCGGGTCTACCACATAGACCGGGGATATGAATCCATCGAGCAGAAGTTCTCCCAATTGGGAGCCGCCGTCCGACGGGTCAAATAGCCTCCTTTTCCGCATTTGGGGAGGGCTTTCCAAAACCCGAAGTGCGGCGCGCCAAAATTTTTGCGCAATAAAACCCGGCCTGGCCTTGTCCAGGCCCATGGCCGGGCTGGCCCTGGCTCAGGGGTTGGGCGTCGCCGGCGGCTTCTTCCTCCCTGCCTGGGGCATAGCCCCCGCAATCTTCCTATCCATCCTTGCATTAGCCCTGCTGATAAAAGCCAAAGCGACTCCCGCCGCGGCCTGCCTTCCTATTATTTTTTGCGTAGGCTGGATTTCCCTCTTGCCCTGGACAGGCGCCCCAAACCCGGACGGGCATATAAGTTCATATGTAGACGCTGGACCCGCGACGATTACCGGAACCCTTGTTGAGCGGCCCGACCAGTTTAGCGACAGAACCCGGTTCGTGCTGCGAGTGGAAGACCTCAACTCCAGCGGCCCTCTAAAAGGCAGAATCAGGACGACGGTGCGGCCTCCGGCCCCGGAACTGGTCGAAGGCGCCAGGGTGCGGTTTAAATCGGACATCCGGTCTTTCAGGAATTTCAGCAACCCCGGCGGGTTCGATTACGTCCGTTACATGCGATTAAAAAATATCTTTGGATCAGCCTACGTGCGAGGCAAAGACAAGCTGGAAATCCTGGAGGCGCCGGACGGTTTTTTCACCCGAACCGAAAAAAGCCTGGGGAGGCTGATAGAGGAGTCCGCGCCCGAGTCCGGCCGCCCCTTGCTCCGGGCTTTGCTGTTGGGCGATAAAAAAGCCGTGGACCAGGACACGCGGGACCTTTTCGCCGATGCGGGCATCGCCCATTTGCTGGCCATATCCGGCCTGCACATCGGCATGGTGGCGGTGTTTGCGCTTTTTCTTTTCAAGTGGGTTTTGTCGCGTTCTGAAAGGCTGCTGCTTTCGGGCCGGTTGTTTCAAGTCAGCGCAGTTCTGACCATGGCGCCCGTGCTGTTCTACGGAATACTCACGGGCATGGCGCCCTCCACCCAGCGGGCGGTCATAATGGTGGGCGTTTTTCTGATGGCCTATGTATTCAACCGGGATTACGACTCGCTGAACACCCTGGGCGCGGCGGCCGTCGTCATATTGCTTTGGAACCCGCCGGCCTTGTTCGACGTGGGCTTTCAACTGTCTTTCACGGCGGTGTTCTGCATTTTATACGGCCTGAAAAAGATTCCGTTCAAGACCATCCCCATCACCTGGGGCGAAAAAGCGCGCCGCCGGATTTTGATCTATTTTTTGATCCCCGTCATCGCCCTGTTAGGCACGGCTCCTATTGTGCTTCATTATTTCGACCGGATTTCCCTAATTGGGCCGCTGGCCAATCTGATTGTTGTTCCTTTGATCGGGTTCGCCGTATTGCCTTTGGCCCTGATGGCCGGGTTGATCCATCCGATCCTGCCCTGGATGTCGGGAATTATGACCGCTGCGGCGGGTCATCTGCTTCAGTTTGTATTATTGTTATCCAAATGGCTGGCCGCCGTCCCCTTTGCTTCGGCCATGCCCGTCAAGCCCAACGCCCTGGAAATGGGATTGTATTACGCGGCCTTGTTCGCCCTGATAAACGTGAAGAAGAAGTGGGGGGCGGCTTTGCTTGCGATGTGTCTGGTAGGGGGGCTGGCGGATGCAGGATATTGGGCGCATCAGCGATTCGGGAGGGAGGATTTGCAGGTCACTTTTCTGGACGTGGGCCAGGGAAGCGCGATCTTGATGGAATTTCCCGGCGGGACTTGCATGCTGGTGGATGGAGGCGGGCTTTCGGCGTCCTCTTCTTTTGACACGGGCAGGATGATCGTGGCCCCTTTTCTATGGCAAAGGAAGATCCACGCCATAGAATACCTGGTCCTGACCCATCCCCAGCATGACCACGCCGGAGGACTGGGATACATAGCCGAGCGATTCCGCATTAAAGAGTTCTGGTCCAACGGCCAACCCGCGCCTATCCACGCATACGAGCATCTTACGGCGGCATGCGAACGAAAAGGCGTTTTAAGGCCGTCTTTGGGGGAACTGCACCGGCCCAAGTCCATCCAGGGCGTAACCGCCCGGGTTTTGCATCCGGCGCCGGGATTTGAGGCTGGATTGGGCGACGACGTGCAATTGAACGAGAATTCTCTTGTCTTAAAACTGTCCTGGGACGATCAATCCATCCTGTTCACCGGGGATATTGAAGAGCAAGGAGAAGCCTCGCTGTTGAAACGCTGCCCCCCGGAAATCCTGCACTCCACCCTGCTGGCCGCGCCCCACCACGGCAGCAGAACGTCCTCCACCCAGGCGTTTGTTGAGGCGGTCCGGCCTGAGCATGTGGTGTTCACTACGGGTTATAAAAACTGGTACGGCTTCCCCCATGAAGAAGTGGTGCATAGGTATGAAGAAATCGGAGCGAGGATGTACAATACGGGAACCCAAGGCGCCTGCACCTTTACCGCAGCAAAGGATCATTGGTCCGGCAAAGCGTTTATTGACTTGTCTCGTAAAGGAAAAAAGGCCGGCAAACCCTGACGCTACAGGGCGCAGGGATATCACGACTACATAAAATGTGATTTCAAGAAGGGCCGGCGGCTGGCCTGCTTTTTGTGTCAGCGCCCTTCCTGATATGGTAGTATGGGGTTGATTTATTTTTCAGGAAAGGAACCCTGCTTGAAGCCTCAAAACCCCGCAAGCCCGCCATCGCAAAAAGGCCCACGGCTGATTTTCGCCATGTGCAGCGCCCAGGTGTGCTCCATGCTGGGGGTTTTCGCCTTTCCCGCCTTGCTGCCTCATTTTCTCAAGCTATGGGGCCTGTCCAACAGCCAGGCCGGCTGGATCAACGGCGTCTATTTTATGGGCTACACCCTGGGCGTGCCCTTTTTAACCAGCCTGACCGATCGCATGGACGGCCGGAAGATCTACCTGACCTGCTGCCTGTTGGGATTTGCGGCCAATCTGGGCTTCGCCCTGGCGGTCAATGGATTCTGGTTGGCGCTTTTATTTCGTGCGCTTGCAGGCCTTGGTCTTGCCGGGACCTTCGTCCCCGGCCTGAAAGCTCTGATTGACCGGGTTCCCGAGCAGTCCCAGTCGCGGGCCGTGTCCTTTTATACGGCCAGCTTCGGCCTGGGCATGAGCATGTCCTTTTACGTCACGGGAAAAATTTTTTCCGTTCTTGGATGGAAAATGGCCTTTGCCGGAGCCGCTTTTGGGTCTTTGGCGGCTTTAATCATATCGTTTTTCATGCTGGCCCCCAGGCCGGCGCCGCGAATTGGCGACGGCGCCTCCTTTTGGGAAACATTCGACTTCCGGCCGGCCTGGAAAAACCGCCCTGCCCGCTCCTACATCCTGGCTTATATGTGCCATATGTGGGAGATGTTCGCGGCCCGGTCCTGGATGGTCGCGTTTTTAACCTTTTCCCTGACCTTGCAAAAGGGGCTGGAAAGTTACCCCGCGCCTACGACGGTTATGGCCGTAGCCGGAATCTTCGGCATGATAGCCAGCATCACCGGCGGAGAATTGGCGGACCGGTTCGGCAGGCGAAGGGTGGTCCGGGGGATCATGGCGATTTCGTGCATTACGGCTTTGACCATGGGGTTCGCCGTGCATCTGCCCTACCTTGCCGTTGCCGGGCTGTGCCTGTTTTACACCGTGTTTTTCCAGGGGGATTCGGCGGCCATACACTCCGGAGTGATCACCGCGGCCCAGCCGGAACGCCGAGGATCGACCATGGCGCTGCAATCCCTGGGAGGATTCGCCGCGGCGTCTTTAGGAACCGTGGCTTCGGGCTTCGCCCTGGATCTGACCGGCGGAGGGAATACGGCCTTTTCGTGGGGGATCGCCTTTGGAGTCATGGGGGCGACGGCGTTGTTGGGGAGTTTGTTGTTGAAAAAAGAAGATGCTTGAAAGATTGTCCGGACGCAGCCCTATTTATGTCACTCCGCCAGGGCGCTTTTGTTAAATGCGGCTTCCAGTTGCTCGAAAAGCCAGTTCATGTCCTTTTGGTGGCTTTCGGGAATTTCCTTGATGCGCTTTTCGGACAAGAAGGCCACCTCGGCCTTGCCCGTGGCGGACTTGCGGCCGTCAGGCCCCAGCAGCAGGGCGTCTATGGTCGCCCGTCCGTTTTCCGACTCGGACCGGAATTTGCCTTGCACGCGCACCTTGGAGCCCACGGGTATGGGGCGCAAATAACGGATGTTCAGACTGCGGGTGACGAAAAATTTTCTTTTCAGGGTGATGACGGTCCAGCCCACGATTTCGTCCATGAGCGTGGAAATGATGCCGCCGTGGACCAGATTTTCCCAGCCGGCCAGATTTTGGCCCAGAACCAGGTCCGAGACCACCTTATCCCCTTCCAGAAAAAAATGCATGTGCAGGCCGATGGGGTTGGCCGACCCGCAGGCGAAGCAATTGTAGCCCTCCAGGTTGGGCAAAGGGATGCGTTGGGTTTCTTCCATCTTGGCCGCCTATTTCCGGTCTGCAGCCTCCAGGGCCGCGTAAACGTCCTCCATAACCATGAGAGACGCTTTTTCCATGGCCTGGCTCATGGCCTTGGCAATGGACTCCGGATTCTTTTCATCCGCCTTTTGGGTCAGGCGGTATTGTTTTTGAAAAACTATCTGACGGGTCACGTCAGGCTCGTGCATTTTGACCAGGGTTACGCTGAAGCCCAAAACAGCCTCCCAGCTATCTTCGCCGTCCCGTTCGTAAAATTCCTCCACCACGCCTTCCAGGGTATGGGTCATCCTGAGGTTGGAGTCATAGGAAAGAACGGCTGTAAAGGCGCTCTGGGCTTTAAAATCCCTGGCCAGATAATAAGTCACCAGGTCCCCGGGGTTGGCCCTCCACCTGTGATAAGAGTAGGTGTTTCGCACAAAGGCTTTGTCCCGGTATATGATGGGCAGCATGTTGTAATCCGGAGAAACGGAAAAGCGTTTGATCATGATCACGTAAGGCAGGACTTCGGCCTTTTCCATTTTTGGGGATTCATATTCCAGAGTGTAGTGCGTGATGGGGGTTGCGGCGGTGCGCGAGATATTGCACGCCGGCAGCGCCCCTAACATCAACGCTGTACATATGATTGGAATTATTCTTCCGGGTTTCACGCGGATTCTCCTTGTTGGTTGACAAGACATTCTATCGTACGGAGCCCCCGCCATTTCCAACGCTTCGCGGCGAAGGCGGCTGGCCCAGCAAAATTTGCGCGGGATCCTGAGCCAGGCTGTCCAGGAGTCTGTTCAGGTTTTCCGTGGCTTTTTCCAGATTTTGCACCGAAACCAGCAAGTGCTGTTGCAGATGACTGAACTTGTCGTCCGTTCCGGCCACCAGATTTTCGCCTTCTTTAACCATGCTGGCTGCGGCCTCCATGGTCTCGCGCAAGGCGTCCATGGCAAGGGTCAGGTTTTCCTGGTTCTGAAGCAAAAGGCCGTCCAGCCTGCCCAGGGCGGATTCAGCCCGATTGAACATGGCGCGGGCGTCTCCCACGGTATCCTCCACTTCCGGCCCCACCTGCTGCACGGAAGCGAGAATGGCGTCCCAGCGCTCCGGGTCCAGGATGTTGTTCAATCGGTCCAGGGATTCCACAATGGACGAGGAAATGGCTTCCGTGTCCGTATTTTTAATCACCTTGTCCAGGGAGTCCAGATCCCGCTGCAGCCGGACGATAACGCCTTCCACGTCCATTTGCTCAAAACGGCTGAACATGGTCTCCACATTGCGGAACATCTGGTTGATTCCGGACAGCCGGGTTGGGATGACCGGGTAAGGCGGTTCAAAGGAAAACTCCTGTTTTATACTGGACGGGACCGGCTCCAGATCCAGTTCAATGAACATGATGCCGGTGATGCCCACGGACTTCAATTGCGCGAAAACGGGCTCTTCGGGGATGTCGCCTTTACGGATTTTAACCACCACCTCCACCAGTTTGCCGTCTGCGGCCACTTCGATGGACTGCACCGAGCCGATGGGCACGCCGCGATATTTTACCGTGGAATCCTGATCCAGGCCTTGGACGGATTCATCAAAGTACATGACATAATTTACGCCTTTTTCCAAATACCCGGACATGCCGACCCATATGACCACCACCACTGTTAAGGCGACGCCCGCAATGAGAAATAGCCCGACCATAAACTTGGTTTGTACGGAAGCCATGCTTGGTTGTCTCCATGCCCACAATGCAATGGATGTCAGTCGCAGACATCCTGCCCCGGCGGGTTGAAAAAATCCCTGACCAGGGGATGGGCGTTATTATTTTTAAGGTCCATAGGAGTTCCCTGGGCGATGATTCCCCGGGTTTCCTTGTCCAGAACGATCACCCTTTGGGCGACTGAAAAAATACTCCGCAACTCATGCGTAACCACCACCATGGTGGTTTTGAATATCTTGTTAAGCTGCAATATCAAACGGTCCAGTTCGGACGAGGTAATGGGGTCCAGACCGGCCGAAGGTTCGTCAAAAAAAAGAATTTTGGGGTTCAAGGCCATGGCCCTGGCCAGGCCGGCCCTTTTTTTCATGCCGCCCGAAAGCTCGGAAGGCAGCAGGTTTTCCGATCCGTCCAAATACACCATGGACAGCTTAATCCTAACCAGGCTGTCCACCGCGTCCTTGGGCAGATCCGTATGCTCCAGGATGGGCAGGGCGACGTTCTGCCCCACCGTGAGCGAGCTTAAAAGCGCGCTTCCCTGATACAGCACTCCGATGCGTTTGAGCAAGTCATGGTACTCGCTTGTGCTGCAGGTGTTAAGGCAGCAGCCGTCCACTAAGATTTCGCCGCTGATGGGAGGCAGCTGCCCGATCATGTGCTTGAGCAGGGTGCTTTTTCCGCAGCCGCTGCCGCCCACGATCATCAGGATTTCCCCCGGACTTACGTCAAAGGAAACGTCTTCCAGGATGCGGACGTCCCCGTACCCTGCAGTGAGGCTCCTAACGCTTATGATGGGCTCCTGAACCATGAATCAGCTCCAGTACAACTGGATGAATGCAAAAATGCAATCCCACAGAATAATGAGAAATATGCCCGAAACCACGGACGACGTGGTGGCCTCGCCCACGGCCGAGGAGCCGCCCTTGACCTGAAAACCGCGGAGGCAGCCGATCCAGGTGATTAAAAATGCAAACACAACGGCCTTGAAAAAGCACCAGTTGACCGCGTACATGCTCAGGCTGTCGATGGTTTCACTCAGATAATTCGAAAGGGTCAGGTCCAGGAAAACCACTCCGACAAGCAGCCCGCCCAGGATGCCGAACAGACAAGCGAAGACGGTCAGAATAGGCATGACGATCATGGCTGCAGTCATTTTGGGCATGACCAAAAAAACCACGGGGTTGAAGCCCATGGTGGACAACGCATCCACCTCTTCGGAAATCTTCATGGCGCCGATTTCCGAGGCAAAGGCCGAGCCGGAGCGGCCCGTGACTACAATGGCCGTCATGATGGGCCCCAACTCCCGGACCATGGCGATGGCCACCAGGGGCGCCACGTAAATATTGGCCCCGAACTGCTTGAGCTGCACCGAGGTCATGAACGCCATGATGAAACCCAGCAAAAAATTGATGAGCCCCACAATGGGCACCGCGTCCACGCCCACCTTGCGCATGGCCGTCAACATGTCGTCCCAGCGCATGGAAAAGGGATGGCGAACCACAATGGCGGCGCAAAGCAAAACGTCGCCGGTGAAGTCAATCAACTCCTTGGCGCCAAGCACTTTATCAATGATTGCTCCGCCCAGGGCGACAAAGGGATTTTCGTGTTTGGGCTTTTCCAGAGCAGGAGCGTTAATCAACCTTTGAAAATGAAGCAGGTCCAGCACTTCCCGCACACTGGGCCTGGCCGCCTCAATGGAGCAGGGGGAATTCACGGCGTGGGCGGCTTTATGCACGTGCGCCAGCAGCAGCGCCCCAAAGTCGTCCAGCCGGGTCACGTCCTTAAGGTCAATCACCAACTCGCCGGCGCAGCCTTTTTTTATGGCTTGGCGTAAAGGGCCGGCCAGTGCAAAATAGGCGTCCTGGTCCAAGGGCCCGTGCAGTCGCAGGATAGAGCCTTTGCCGTCGTTGTCTTCGATGGTGAACGTGGCTGCCAGAGTATTCATCCTTAGAATGGCTTTTATCCGCTTTTCAGAATACTTTCCAGTTCCTCTTGAATAAACTGGAGACGCTCCAATCCGTGGTCTCCGTCCTTTTCCTTAGCCAATCGCTCGTTCAGCGTTCTGCGCAACTCCCGGATATTTTTTTCCATGCTCACGATGACGTTGTTCATCTCCGCATAGTAGTCCGGCTCCATATCCTCTTCTTGTTCCGGAAGCTCATAATCCACGGCTTTGGGAGTGAGGAGGATGGATTCCCGCCATCTGGGCACATGGGTTTCCAGGCCGTATTTCTCCTGGATTTTTTCCGCCAACACCTTGCAGGCCTCGGGTTCGCCATGGATGGGAAAAACCTTGGGCTTGGATTCCGCAAAGTGGCCCACCCACCGCAACAGGTCTTCCTGGTCCGCATGGGCGGAAAAACCGCCGATGGTGTGGACCTTGGCCTTTACGGCCACGGTTTCCCGGAAAATCTTGACCTCAGAGGCGCCTTCCACAATCCGGCGGCCCGTGGTCCCCTGAGCCTGGAATCCCACGATGACCAGGCTGGAGCCCGGCCTCCACAAGTTGTGCTTAAGATGATGCTTGATCCTGCCGGCCGTGCACATGCCGTTTCCGGCCATGACAATGGCGGGGCCGGGCCTCTCGTTGATGGCGATGGATTCCGCCGTACTGGGCGTAAACTTGAGGTTGGGCAAGTCCAGGGGGTCGAAGCCCTTTTGCACAATGGCCATGGCTTCTTCGTCATAATGCTTTTTGTGCTTGCGGAAAATCTCCGTGGCCTTGATGGCCAAAGGGCTGTCCAGATAGATAGGCATGTCAGGCAGTACGCCGGCGCGGTGGAATTCGCCCAGAATGTATAGGATTTCCTGGGTGCGCTCCACGGCGAAAGCCGGAATGACAACCTTTTCGCCGTTTTCGTAACTGTATTTGATAGCCTCCAGAAGCTCCTGGCGGCTTTCCTCGTGGGATTTATGCAGCCGGTTGCCGTAAGTGGATTCCATGAACAGGAAGTCCGCGGCGAAAACCTCGTAAGGGTCTTTGATGATAAGCTGCTCGGGCTGGCCGATATCCCCGGAAAATACGATTTTCATTTCCTGGCCGTCGTCCTCGATCCACATCTCCAGGATGGCCGAGCCCAGAATGTGGCCGGCGTTCCGCAAACGGATCTTGACGCCCATATTCAGTTCCAGCATTTCGTCCCGATTCTGGGGCTGGAAATGGGAAAGGCTTCTTTCGGCGTCCGGGGTGGTATACAGGGGTTGGATGTCTTTGCTGCCCCTGCGCTTATTTTTCCGGGTTTGCCATTCGGCGTTCATCTCCTGGATGTGCGCCGAATCCAGCAGCAGGATTTCCGCCAGATCAATGGTGGGAGGGGATGCAATGATCTTTCCTTTGTATCCGTCCTTGATCAGTTTGGGAATGCGGCCGATGTGGTCAATGTGCGCATGCGTGACAATCACCAGGTCGATGTCCGCGGGGTTGAATCCCCAGCTTTCCCAGTTGCGGGCTTCCATTTGTTTGCCGCCCTGAAACAGGCCGCAATCCACCAAGATTTTTCTGCCGTCCGAGGTCTCCACCAAATGGTTGGAGCCAGTAACTCCGCCAGCGGCGCCCAAGCATGTAACTCGTACCATTGTTTGCTGCCTTTCCTTTACAATATATGCCATAAGTGCACGAAACCATACCGCGTAACCCGCTCTTTTGCAATGGCAATGTGCGTATTCCGGGGCGCCTCCTTATTATGGCTTTGACAGTTTGACGCCCTTCCGATAAATAGTATCCAGCCGCAGGACTTGGTCGGACTTGAAACTGGAGCGGACTGACCCATGACCTATTATGAAATCCTGGGCGTTGAAAAAAGCGCCACGGAGCAGGAAATAAAATCAGCCTACAGGAAAAAGGCCTTTGAATGCCATCCGGACCGGAATCCTGACGACCCCCAGGCTGAAGAAAAATTCAAAAAGGTTTCAGAAGCTTATGCAGTTCTCATGGACGAGGACAAGCGCAGGCAGTATGACGCCGCACAGGCCTTTGGAGGATCCGGCGGAGGATTTTCCTACTCCCAGGAGGAAATCTTCCGGGACATGTTTAACAATCCCCAGGCCAGCCAAATTTTTCGGGATCTGTTCAGGGAATTCGAAAACGCAGGGCTGCGAACGGACCCCCAGTTTTATCAGCAGGTGTTTTTCCGCGGCGGCCCTTTGATCATAGGCGGCGCGATTTTGTTGGGAGCCATGAGCGGCGTGTGGAGGGAGCTTTTCGCCGCCGCATCCGGGGGAACCGGGGCCGCGGCCAGGACGGCCGTGAAAACCAAGCCGGGAATCTTGTCCAAAATAGGCCAGAAGGCCGGAAGATATCTGTTAAAAAAGGCCATCCAATCCAGCCAGAAGACCATGCTGGATTCCAGCGACATCACCTACAACCTCACCGTCAGCCGGGAGGAAGCCCGCGCAGGCAAGCAGGTGGAGCTGGCTTTGCATCACACCAGCGCCCGGGAAATCCTCAAGGTGTCCATTCCCGCCGGAGTCAGGGACAACACCCGCCTCCGCCTCAAGGGCAAAGGCCGCGTATCCCCCGTCGGCCGGGGCGACATGTACGTCCTGGTTAGAGTGGCGTAGGCAATTATCCATTCAGCATTTCAGAATAAAATACGCTCGCGCCATAAAAAGTATATGCTTTCAATTAGTTATATCCAATACACCTTTGGACTGAAAACTCTATATATCGCAATAACGGCTTAGACGCATCATCCGTTATCTGCTATAATTACCCAAATTTTTAGATAAAAACAGTCTATGCCATGTAGGTTGGATGGTTCTGCGCCGTAAATTTTTATACCGACGCCAAGGTGGAGTTCCAGGTGGATGAGGCTTTTTCACCAGGACGGCAAGCGCGCAGGTTCATCCAACTGTTCGCACGTTGGGTGAACCTGCGTTCGGCTGCATTATTCAATGGCGCTCCTGACGGATTTCTTAACACAACAGGACCTGCTCGAAATTTATGGACGCAGAACCACCCAACCTACAAAAAAGCAACAATTTAAGATAGTTATAATCACAGACAAAATTAGGCGGACTCAAAATGAAATATCGGCGGGTGAAAATAAAGGGCGGAGCTTATTTTTTTACTGTCGTCACTCACCAAAGATCCCCCATTTTTTCCTCCGAGCAAAATATTAAAATCCTTAAAGAATCCTTTAAATGCGTAATGGTCGACCGCCCTTTTGTGATTGATGCCTATGTGATCCTGCCAGACCATATGCATTGCATTTGGACCTTACCCAAAGGAGATTCCGACTATTCCACCAGATGGCGGATTATTAAGGGATTTTTTACACACGAGTTTTTTAACGGATCAAGCGTAAAAGGGGAAAAGCAAACGATTTGGCAAAAGAGATTCTGGGAACATGCAATCAGGAATGAGGAAGATTTCATTAAGCATGCTGACTACATTCACTACAATCCTGTAAAACACGGCTATGCGGAAAAAGCCCTATACTGGCGGCATTCAAGCCTTGCAAAGTTCCTCCAAAACAAATCCTACCAAAGTGATTGGGATGAAGGTAGACTGCGCAGCCTTGACAATCTAAATATTTCAGATTGAACCAAGTAATAACACCTCGTATTTCCAGACGTATCTGCTCGGATGCGGCGGAATGATTACCGTAGATGGCAACCGTGATGACGCACTCCCGGAAACAAGGACCCGCGCCATGCAGAGGTCATGACATTGAATCAACGCCGTTTTTTAAAACCGGTATTGAAACTGAAGGGAGCCGCCTAAAGAATCTTCGATGTCGTAGATGAACTGCTTGTCCCCGTCATCATTGTAAAGGTCCATCTCGCTGTTCAACCACCAGGACAGACCAAGGGCGACATTTATGCTCGGGGTCGGAGTGTATTCCAGGGAAAGGCCGGGCGAATATCCGCTCAATCCCACGTAGCCTTCCGGGTAAACCGGGCTGTCGTCCCTCAGCTTATAGATTCCCCCGGTGGCCAACTGATAGGTTCGGCTGTCCAGGGCCAGGCTTACTTTTGCAGCCCATTCCGGAGAGAACCTGTACCCGGCGCTCAAACGGGGCCAGCCTATGGATGCAAACACCCCGTTATTCCTGCTGTTTCCGTAATCGTAACCAAAACTGATGAATGGCATCACCGTGGTTTCAATATCATTATGGCCCAAGCTTAGGCCGGCCCCTACTCGGAGCTTGGAGCTAAAGCTGTAGCTTAGCCCGCCGCTGAGGCTATAGGATGGCAGGCCCATTTCCTCCTCAAAGGTCGACGTGATTCCGGCGCCCAGCAGATATCCCCATTTGTCGCTCATTTTTCCGCGATACCTGGCCGACAGCCCGATCTTGTTAAGCTGGGACCAGGGATCGTTCACGCCGTCGCCGAAAGGCAACAGATCCACCCTGCTCCAGTTAAACCGGCCTTGGGCCGCATGGACGGTGAAGTACTTGTACGAGGCTTCCACACCCGCCATGGCCACGGAATAGGAGCCCTGGCTCGACTCAACCGAGGACTCGGAAAGATAGGCTGCATCCAGTTTAAGGGTCGGCCCGGTGGGCGGGCCCTGGGCGAATAATGCGCATGTGGGAGATAGAATCAGGATCACGGCCAGGGAGGTCAATTTCAGAATTTTAATCATATTCCGCCTGTGTTTATGCAATCAATTTAGGAGTAGATAGGATCTGAAACACTGTCTTACATCGTAAACGCTAATTCTAACCATTATTAGTCTATCATGCGCTTTTCGTCCATGTATTTTGGGATAAGGGTAAAAAATCCATGCCCTTGCCCATGATATTATCATGAGCAACGAAAAAAAGGGCCTGATTCTTGCGAATCAGGCCCTTGTATTTTCTGGTAGGCACGATTGGATTTGAACCAACGACTTCTACCGTGTCAGGGTAGCGCTCTCCCCCTGAGCTACGTGCCTTTATATGGACAGCTTCTTACACGCGCCCGGAGCTCATGTCAAGCTAAATGGCGCAAAAATCCCAATTTTTCCCTAACAAAAGATCTCCTGGCGCCCCGGCCTTGCCGCACGGCTGGCAACCTGGCCCGGCGGCCTGGTTTCGCGCCTTAGTTACCGGGCAACTCCTCCAGAATTCCGGGCGTTGGGGCCGGTTCGGGATCTTTGGGAATGAGCTGCAGGTCCATCTGGCTTTCGCCGATGTAGCTCACATGCACGCTAAAGCGGTCAAAGGCCTTCAGGGTCAGGTCCCTTGCCAGCTTCTGGGGCATGCCTTTGTATTCCACCATAAGCAGGGCTTCCCGGTCGGTCATGCCTTTGGGCAGGACGCGGGTTACGCCTTCGGTGTCGCTTTTCAGAGCATTTCTGAAAGCCACGAAATTAGCCAGCGGAGAAATGCCCGAGACTTTCATCTCCAGAGTGACCGGCCCCTGGGGCTGGGTCTGGTAAGCCGCCGCAAGGCCTATGGCCAATTCCTGAGCCGCCTGGGTTGAAGCCTTGGCGATGGCGTCCCTGCTGCCGGTCTGATCATTGTCCGAAACCACGGAGGCCACCTGGGAAGAGGCTGCAATGCGCTCCCCCGTGTCTGCGTTTACGGCCTGGATTGTCACCGAAGCCTCGTAGGAAGCCATGTCGGTTCCGGGAATGGCCGTGGCGTTTTCCGCGGAAACCTCTCCGAATATGACCACCTGGGCCTGGGCGTTTTTCGCCAGCCTCATGGCCGAGGTCAGGTCAAAGCGTTCGGGATCGAATTGAGGCTCGGACACCATGGCGCGGATGGAGTCCCGCCCGTCCACGGAGGGGAAGCCTTTTTCAGCCAGGCCCCGGGCCATGACCGTTTCAGAGTACGGCGTCAGGTTTTGAGAAACCGCCTTGCCCCACCAGTGCCTGGGCGTCTGCTGTCCGAACTCTTTCTCGTTGACCAAAAAGAGCAGCACGGGCAGATCCGCCTGGGCCGCCAGGGCGCCGCCGGCCCTGAGCGCGTCCTGAATGGCGTTGTGATCCACGCGCACCCTGGTCATGATGCGCAAATGGGTGGAATCCTGCGCTTCCGCCAGCACCTGGAATCCCTGCACAAAACTTTCCGTTTTGGCCAGGACCAGTCGGTTCACCGCGTCAAAATTGGAAGCCAGCACGTCCGGGGGAACGATTTCCGAGACCACTTTGGTCACGGCCATTTCAAAGGAGTCTTCCGTGGCCGCTTCCCGCGCGTTGCTGACTTTTCCCTGATAAATCCTGGAAACGCCGATGGCTTCCACCGCTTCCATGGAGTCCATGGGCTCCTGCGCCTGAGCCATGCAAGGCGTTGCGGCAGGTATCGCGCCCAGGGCCGCTATGAGCAGGAACAGCGTTGCAAACCGTCCGAAAAAAGTAATTGTTCGTGATTTCAAAATATTCCCTCACTTGTAAATGCGTTGCTCATCCCTAAACCTCTATGATAGCGTATCAAACGTCAAAGGAAAAGAATCTTTTTCGTCTCCCCTTGCCAAGCGCCCTGGCATCACGTACAAATGGCCTAATTATGAATTGACTGGAACCAGGATTGCTTATGGCCGGAATCAGCGTTATCATCCCAACATTCAATCGGGCGGGACGAATAGAAAAGGCTGTGGAGTCCGTCCTGGCGCAGGATTTCAGGGATTTTGAGTTGATTGTGGTGGATGACGGGTCCGAGGATGACACCCTGGAAATCCTGAAAAGCTATCCCCAAGTGCACGTGCTGCCTCAAAAACGGCAGGGCGTGAGCGCGGCCCGCAACCATGGGGCGGCCGCCGGCTCAGGGAAGTTGATCGCCTTTCTGGACTCGGACGACCTTTGGCTGCCGTCCAAGCTGACCGTCCAGGCGGATTTTTTTGCAAACAATCCCGAAGCGCTCATCTGCCAGACAGGCGAAACCTGGATCCGCAGAGGCAAACGGGTGAATCCCCGAAACCGGCATGAAAAGCCTTCGGGCCAGGTGTTTGAACGCTCCTTGGAGCTTTGCCTGGTCAGCCCGTCGGCGGTCATGATGCGCCGCAGCCTGTTTGACGCCATGGGCGGATTCGACGAAAGCCTTCCGGCATGCGAGGACTACGACCTCTGGCTTAGGATCGGATGCCGCCATCCCGTGCATCTGATCGACGAGCCTCTGGTCATCAAGCACGGAGGCCATGAAGACCAGCTTTCCGCCATGCCCGGGCTGGACCGGTACCGCATCGCCTCTTTGGTCAAACTGCTGGAAAACCAGCCTTTGACGGCGTGCCAACGCGCAGCCGCCGCAGCCGTTTTGCAAAAGAAATGCCGCATATACGCCAATGGATGCGCCAAACGCAGCCGCATGGAGGAGGCGGAATTTTATCGAGCCGTGGCCCGGCATTACGAAAACGAACCGCCCCAAAGCCAAGCCAAAAAGGAGAACACCCCGCCATGATAAAAGAATCCAGCAAATGCGCTCTGGTGATCATCGATGCTCAGGAACGCCTTATGCCCGTCATCGCCAATAACGAAGCAATCGCCAAAACCATGCAGGATCTTGTGCGGTTCGCCAATATCATGGAGATTCCCGTCCTTGTCACCGAGCAGCAGAAGCTGGGGCCGACCCTGGAGGAAATCAGCGGGCTCATCAAGGATTTTCAGCCCATATCCAAGATTTCGTTTTCTTGCTTTGACTGTGAGGAATTCTCCGCAGCCCTGGATAAAACAGGCGCCGACACGCTCCTGATCGCCGGCGTGGAAGCCCACATCTGCGTATGCCAGACCGCCCTGGACGCCTTGGGGCGTTATGACGTGCACGTGATTGCGGACGCGGTTTCCTCCCGCACGGATTTCAATCTGCAGGCGGCCCTTGCCCGCCTTCGCCAGGAAGGGGCGACCGTCACCACCAAAGAAATGCTGTTTTACGAAATCCTGAAAAAAGCCGGAACGCCCCAGTTTAAGGAAACCCTCAAGCTGGTGAAATAATTTAATAGAATGGAGTCCAACATGGCCGTATATCTTGTTCAGCACGGAAAAAGCCTGCCCAAGGACCAGGACCCGGATCAAGGCCTGGCGCCCCTGGGCATAGAAGAGTCGGAGCGCATTGCGGGCGTGGCCGCCGGGTATGGGGTCAAGGTTTTGCAAATCCGGCACAGCGGCAAAACCCGGGCCTTGCAGACCGCCGAGATCTTCGCCAAGGCCCTTAATCCGCCCGACGGCGTGGAGGAAACCACGGGATTGAAGCCCATGGACGACGTAGCGGCCTTTGCGCCTATGTTGGAGGACAATCCGGGCTTGATGATCGTGGGCCACCTGCCTTTCATGGAGCGCATGGCTTCCTATTTAATCACCGGGAACCCGGACAGGCCCGTGTTCCGCTTCCAAAACGCCGGCATCGTTTGCCTGGGCAAGCATCCTGACACAGGAACCTGGGTGGTCAAATGGGCGCTCATGCCCAACGTGGGTTAGCTTGATGACGCTATTGATAGGAACGTCGGGCTGGACCTACGATTGCTGGAAAGGGGCTTTTTACCCGGAAAAACTGGCCAAGACCAAGTGGCTGCCCCATTACTGCACCTTGTTCAACACGGTGGAGGTCAACGCGACCTTTTATCGCACCATCAAGGATTCCACTTACGAAAAATGGCGAGAGACCACGCCCGAGGGCTTCACATGGGCCGTCAAAGCCAGCCGATACATCACCCATGTAAAAAGACTGAAAACGCCCGAGGAGACGGTCCCGCGCTTTTTGGAGTCAGCGAGCATCCTCAACGAGAAACTGGGGCCGATCCTGTTGCAGCTTCCGCCCACCCTGGCCTATGAAAAGGAAGTCGCCCGGGACTTTTTCCAGTTTCTGCCAGAGGGGTTCCGCTTTACCCTGGAAACCCGTCACGACTCCTGGCTGGATGACGGGCTTTTCGCCCTTTTGGAGGAGCACAACATCGCGTGGTGCGTTTCGGACACCGCCGGCAAGCACGCCTGCGTGGAGGCGGCCACGGCGGATTTTGTGTATCTCAGGCTGCACGGTTCCCAAGAGATTTACATGTCCTCGTACACGGATGAGGAACTGGAGCATTGGGCGGAGCTGGTTGCGGGCTGGAATCGGGACGCCTACATATACTTTGACAACACCATGACGGACGCCGCCGCCAGGAACGCCTTGCGGCTGAAAGAGTTGATGGGGGTTGACGATTAACAGGAGGGGGAGCATGGACATAAAAAACAAGAAGGCAATGGTGACGGGGGCGGCCAGCGGAATTGGCCGGGCGACTGCCATGGCTTTGGCCGCCAAAGGGGCCGTTGTTTTTATCACGGACATCAATGAGGCAGGCTTAAAGCAAACCGCAAAGGAAATTGAAAGCCGGGGCGGAAGCGTGGGCCTTGCCAAAGCCCTGGATATTTCCGATTACGAGGCGGTCAGCGAATTCGCTCAAGAGATTCATCAGGAATACGAGGTGATGGACATTCTGGTGAACAATGCGGGCGTGGCCCTGTTCGCTCAGCCCCAGGATTACACCATGGAGGACTGGCGCAGGATCATCGACGTCAACCTTTGGGGGGTGATTAACGGCATCCAATGTTTCATGCCGGAGATGGTCAAAAAAGGCCGGGGCGGGCACATTGTAAACGTGTCATCCACCGCCGGTTTGTTCGGCCTGCCCTGGCACTTGGCCTATTGCGCCTCCAAACACGGAGTCGTGGGGATCAGCGAAGTTTTAAAATACGATCTGCACAAGCACGGCATCAAGGTGACGGTGGTTTGTCCGGGGGCGGTGAACACGGGCATTCTCGAAAGCGTTCAAATTAAAGCGCCGGTTTCGGGAATAGATAAATTAAAGGATAAGTTCCGCAAGATAGCGTTAACGCCTGAGAAGGTAGGCGGCCAGATAGTCCGGGCGATAGAGAAAAATCAATACATGCTTATTACGTCCGGGGACATAAAAGCCTTATACTTTTTCAAGACCAAATGTTTCCTGGTCTACCATGGGATCATGCGTCTGATGACCCGTATAATGGATAAAGGCCTGGGGATCGGTTGAGTCCCCAGGCCAGCCGGTTTATTCGGTGAAAAAATCAGTTTTGCTTATTCAGCTTTTACGCTGTGGCAGCCATTGCAGCTTTTGGGGCCGTTGGGAAGCAGGGCGACCTTGTCCTTATCGGATTTGCCCTTGTTTTCCTTTTTGATGTCTGTATTTTTACGGCCGATTTCAGCGTGGCAGTCGCGGCAAAGTGCATGATACGCGGACTGATAGTACATGATGTAATCTTCTTTGGCCTCTTTCCTGCTGATGTATTCCGTCGCGTCATGGCAATCCATGCAGGCGTTGATGTCGCTGTATCCGTCCCACATATGATGGCATTCCATGCAGGAATAGCTGAAATGGTCGGCGTGAGGAAAACGAACATCAGCAAATTTGGCTTCCACGTCTTCGGGCGGCGTCAAAATCATGGTCTGAACGGGCGCGCAAATTTCCCCCTCATCCGATTCCACGCGATACTCCGCATGAACCGCCAAACCGGAAACCAGCAGAAGAACAACTGTAATCATTAGCAAACGGCTTTTTTTCATCCCTAATCACTCCCCTGACTTCAGGCGACCCATTCGCGGGCCGGTTATTTTGTATTACACACCGTTTAAACCTTTTTTATCCACGGCACCAGATTTACTCAATCGGGCACGATACACTAAAGAAAGGCCGCGGTCAAACGTCCGGTTCAATTATATGGCTATCCAGGAAACGAAGTATGCGATTAGGCGCCCTTTTGGGGTATTCCAAATGCACAAAATGGGTTCCGAGCCAGAATCTCAAGGTATATGCATTGACCAGCCTGCGCCGAATCCGGCGGGAGAGATACGCTGGAATCAGCGGGTCCAGGTCCCCCCAAACCACCAGGGCCGGATGCACGATCTCGGGCAGATTGTGGTAAGTTGAGTGCGCGTCCAACTCCTGGAACAGCCTGAGATAATTATTAAAGCTATCCCCCAGCACATCATCGGCGTACTGCTGGAGCACCTCCGTAAAATAGGGGCTTCCCCGCAAGGTGGAATATAAGGAGCCCACGGCGCCCGTAATTTTTTTGTTGGTCGCCACCTTGCGGATCAGTGAGGCCGACTCTTTTCTGCTTTTCAGGGTCTCTATGATAATATGAAGGAAGTCCGCCATGTACGGTATGCGAAAAAGAGGCTGAAGGCCGGTGGACAGGGTGTGGCCGTACGTTCCGTTGATGAGAACCAGCTTTTCCAGCCGGTCGGGGAATAAATGGGCGAATTCCAGGGCCACCTGGACCCCCATGGACCATCCGATAATGTGGACCTTGTCCACCTTTTCCTTATCCAGGATGGATTTCAGGTCTTCCGCGTGGTCCAGGATGGAAAAGCGGCGGATGCTCTCCTGGGTCTCCGACTGATACAGGCCCCGGTAATGCCATGTTATGACCCGGTACCTGGGCAGGATGACGTTCAATATAGGCGCCCAGGCGTACAACCTGGCGCCCAGGCCGTGGGCGATGCACACCACGGGTTTTTTCTTGTCGGTTCCCAGGGTCTGGTAGCAGATGCTCACCCCATCCCTGGTCTTCAACGATTTATTGACAACCTGCCCCTGCCAAGGATACTTCTCCTCCTTCATGGATCCCCCCCCAAATGGTTTGTTTTTCAAGGCGTTATATTGAACTGATCCAATATGTTTTAACAAAAACGCTCGCGGGCCCCTCATTTCCCGGCGGTCGCCTCCATGACATCCCTCAAACTACGTTTTTCTTTATATATCAAGCTGTAAATAATGGTCAGCAAGAATAAAAGCGCCACGGATACGCTGAACATTTCGCAAAACGCGCCGGGCTGAAAAAAGGCGATCACCCCCAATACCGGGCAAAAAGCGCAGATCACGCCAATGGTTACGGCGAACTTGCCGCCCTTTAAAAAATACGGCGCCAAAAACAAAAAAGCCATGGACAGAGAGCCCCACTTGATCCAGGTCAGCACGTGCAAGGCCGCCAGGTCCGCCTCGATTTCCATGGTTTCCAGCCCTCCTGCTATAGCGAAAAGCCGCAGGTTTTCCAATGCGTCGCCCATCAGGGCCAGGGCAGCCAAGCCGGCGGGGACGTAATAAATCTTTTGACCCGTGCGTTTGGCGATTTTCATGCTGAAAAGCGCAATAAAGGCCGAGTACAGGACCATATAGACGTAATCCAGCAAATTGCCCAGGTCCATGGACCGGACCATGGCCTCTCTTTCGGGAGAGCCGGCCGGACCGAACAGGGTTTGGACGTCCCTGGCGCACTGCGCAAATTCAAAGGCGATGATTGGGGTGGCGAAGCCGTCCGGCATGCCCGGCGCCTTGGCTGGAAACACAAAAAGCAGGGCCGTGCTCATGACCGCCACCAGCACCCCCACAACCCCGATCCTTGCAAATGGTCTGGTCATAGTTTTTTCTCCAAATGAATCAGCATAACATCAAGGCCGGAAGGATTCTTGCGGACTTCCAACCTCACCGGTTTGAATCCCAAGGAGGGCCATTGGGGATTTTCGGAGGCTTTGCGCGAAACACCCCCTTATTACCCAAGGCGGCGATGACTATCAGCCCGCTTATAGCAACAAAACCAATGCCGCTGCCGCCAACCATGGTCCAGGCAAATAGCGAAGAGGCGAAAAAGGCTGCAATGAGGACGGACAAACTAATAGCCGCCTTGAAGCCCGCCGTCCACAAGAACAGGGGAACCCCGGATTTTTTCATGCGTAATATGTTTATACAGCCAATAATAACGCCTATACTGACGAGGGCTTCCAGGATGTACGCCGCAGTTAAAAAGCTAAGAAACCAGTCCGGAATTTTTCTCATGGACTTAAACATGTTTTCCATCTGCTTCATTTGGCGTTCCGTATACGCCGGCATTCCGCCCTGTTCTTGCATCCGCTCCATTTGCTGGGGAAATTCTTTCTGAAAGTCTTCGGCCATTTTATCCCCCAATTCCTGGAAGAGCGGGATAAACGCCAATTGCACGGTTCCCAATATGCTGAAGATCGCCAAAATAATGCCGACAATGCCCACCGCCGTGGCCCAACCGGGTCTGTCCATATCCCGCCCCCTCTTTAAATGCGCTTTAGTCTTCCGGATATTTAGAATAGGCTGGCAGCGAGTAATTGTTTATCCGCTGTTCCGCCAGCTTGAGCTTTTTTCGCGTCTTGAATATTTTGGAAGCGTCCTTTTTAGGCTTCATGTTCTCCAGATCCTGCCGGTACATCCCGGCCAAGGCGTTTGCCACGGAAGAATCAAAGGGCATAAAATGGTGCCAGCGCTCCCAGACAGTGAGCAGATCCTCCCTGCTTTCCCCCAATTCGTCCATGTCCACAAGCATTTGGTTAGCCAGGGCCAGGGAGGGAAAGCCGTACTCGTCCAAGCCGATCTGGACGTCCAGGCTTGCGTCATACAGGGGCATGTCGTCCCGCCTTCCCCTGGAAGACCTGCGGCCTGCAAAGTCCGCCGTCTGCACCAGCAAACGCACGGCCTCCCGGTCGTTTCCGTCCTTTTTCCTGGCCAGGCCCAGATAAAAAGCCCAATCCATGCCCGAGTATTGGTCAATGGCCCTTTGGATGCGGTCCAGGCCTCGGTCGTAATCGCCCCAGACAAGGTCAATCATGCCGGCGTCGCCCAGGATATTGCTGCTTAAAGGCCCTTCTTCGTCTATGCGCGTGACCAGGTTTTCCACCATGTCAAACCGCTGGATGCCGATCAGGTAGTTGATGCTGTCCCGCAGGGCCGAGTCGTTGTCCACGGAGTGTTCGTCGTGATATTGGCCGTACAGGTGCTCGCCTTCGTCAAAGTCCTCGCCAAAATACCGGCGGATGGACTTGATGACCGTGTCTGCATCGAAGCGCTCGGTCAATTCCTGGCGCAGCCCCGGGAATCCGGAATACATGGCGGTTACGGGAAAGAAAAACTCCCCGTCGTCTCCGGCCGCGGCCATAAGGTGGGATACGGAGACCTCGCTTCCTTTGCTGTCCAGGGCGCAAAGCTGATAGTGCAGATATTTGTCCGAAAACTCATTAAGCCGTTGGGCGATGTTCCAGGGAAGCCGTTTTTCCTCTTCCGGGGGATAGGCCAGAACCACCGTGGTGGCCCGGCGCTTCCAGGCTTTGACGAAATCCTGCTGGATATACTCGGACCACAGGTCCGACGTGGAGGTATCGTAAGTGACAAAGGTTTCCAGGGCCTCGTCATACCCGAAAATCACCAAAACATGGGAGGGCACGTACACCATGACCGGAAAACCCGCGTCAATGCATTGCTTGATGTCGGACAAGTCGGCCATGGGCAGAAAATCGTGGCGAAAGCCCTTTTGCACCGCAAACCAGGCCTGGTTGACGGCGAAGGTCCCGCCCGACAGCCCGGTGATCTCCCGGCCTATCTCCTTGGCGTCCACGTCCGCGCCCCAGTATCGCATGGTCAGGGCCAGGGAGTTGGGCACGCAATAGGCGCTTTTGTATTCGGTTCGGGTTTCCACGCCGGGCAGCACCACTCGGGACGGACCGGTTGAGCGCCTGAGACTGTCCAGGAACCTGGCGGATTTTTCAGCCAGTCTGTCGTTGGCATTGTACTTGGTGATCAGGCGTTCAAAGCCTTTTTCCGCCAGATCCTCTCTGCCCATTTTATGGTAGATCAGGGCCGCGCGGTATTGAAGGAACGACGCAATATGGTCCTGGGGCATTTTTTTCAAGCCGTGCTCGTAGCACCACAAAGCCTTGGAAATTTCCGCCCGGCGCTCCCAATGAAGACCGGCCGCCAAATAGGCTTCGGCCGCGTAGCCGAAGGTGACGGCGATGGTCAGGGCCACGGCGACATTGCATGCGGCCGCGGCCAGGGAACGGCGCAGCTTCGCCCGGCCGTTTTCTCCGTTCGTAATATGAAATGCCCAAAGGCCGGACCACACGACTCCGATGAACAGCCCCCCCAGGATCATGGAACTGAGGATGTCCCTCCAACCGCTTCCGGTCACCGCTCCGGCCTGGAACCCGGGCAGGGCCATGGTCACTTCCGCGGCCAGAACCAGAGTCAGGTACACAAAGATGATGGCAAAGCAGCCCTCCACAAAGGCTTTTGGCCGAATATCGGGGCGCAGCCTGCCTCCCACGGCGCCGGCGAAGGCGCCCGCAGCCGTCAGGCAGAAGCCGGAAAAGGTAAGCCGGGATAAGGCGTAGTCGTCCGCAAAAGTCACGGGAAACCAGGTGGAAAACAGGGCGTCCGTAATCAGCAGGTAAAAGATGGAGCAAACCGTTCCCAGAATGCCCGTAACCATGGCGCCGGCGAAAAAGCCCACAGCCACCTGGCGCAGCCCGCCGCTTTCCTTTTGCGTCCCTTCGGACTCAGGCGCGGCTTCCCGCGCTGCGGGCGCGAAATAGGCGGCCAATCGCCAAAGGCCCAGGCCCAGCACAAGGTTGACGCCGGTCAAGGCCAGGGCGATCTTTTCCCATTGGGTGTTCCACGCGACCATGCCTCCCAGGAGGCCCGCCCCGAGAATAACGCCGGCAACTCCCGTGATCCAACCCAATTTCTTCCTGCCGGAAGCAGCGAGCATGGACCCGGCCAAGGGGCCGGCGGCCATTGTTCCGCACAGGACGGTGAGAAGAATCAAAGCGCCGGGGCGCAGGGGCTTGTATGTATTTTCCATATTCCGTGTCATTCGGTCAGTCCATGTTTGCCAGCAATTTCCGGGCTTTTACGGTCACTTCGGTGTCGGGATCAATCCGGCAGGCCCATTCCAGGGCCTTTTTAGCGTCCTCATCTTGTCCTTCGGCCAAAAGCGCACGGCCGTAGTGAAGATGATAAACGGGAATATGCCGCCTCATGTCCACGGCCGCCGCATAATGGGTCAGGGCCTTTTCGGGCTTCTCCTCCCATTCCGCGATGGCGCCCAGCACAAATTGATAATCCGCGTCATTGCGCAGGCCTCCGACCTCCACATGCTCCAGGGTTTCCTTGGCCTTTTCCGGCTGTCCGAGAAGAATATAGCCGTAGGCCGCCTTCAGGCGGCCGGAGTGGGCGGCCGGGCCGGCCTTTATCATCCCTTCCAGAGCAGCGACCATATGGGGAATGTCGTTTGCGAACTCATATAAATCCGCCAATTTTGTCCAGGTTCTGTAACGGGACGGGTCCGTTTGGGTCCATTGTTCGTAAAGATCCGCAATGACCTGGCGCTGCCGGGGATCGCTTTTATGCAAAAAGGGCAAATAGGCCATGCCTACCATCCTGGGCAAACCGGGATCTTTCAGGTCCGCGTCAAATTGTGCGGCGGATTTACCTAAAAATGCTTTGATTTCAGGCTTGTCAAAATAAGCCATATAGGTTTTCAGCTCGTCGAAGCCTTTTTCCAGCATGATCCGGCTTTTGAGATTTTCGCTCCGGTCGGCCCACAACGAGGCGCCCAGGTGAGCCATGTAGAGCGGCATAGGGGAGTCCCATTTCTCCGCGGACGCCATGGCCCATTCAATGGCGTTTACCGGGTCTCCGGCCTTGGTGAACTGGAGGCTTATAAGGGCTGCTATCCGGGCCTTGCTTTGCGCAATCAGCTCCTTCTTGGGCAGGCCTACGGCTTCTGCGGCGATGGACAAGTATTGCTCGGGGATTACCACGGCCATAAACGGGCTGATGATTTGGTTCACCGGCGCCTCCCAAACCTTGGGCGCCATTTCCCAATAGGCCTCGCGGCGGATTCTTTCCCGTCGCATCCTGCTTTTGCCCTGGCCTTCATCCTCCAAACCCAGCACTTCGCCGGCTTCGTCCCGGTTGTTTTTCATCTGCCGGTTGCTGATGGAGGAAAAATTGTAGGTCAAGGCCAGGTTCCGGCCTTTATCAAACCCGTACATGAGGTAAAAAAGCTGGTAGCCCTCCATAAAAACCGGGATGCCCTTGTCCAAAAGCCTTTGGGCGGTTGGCAGATCCGAGGGCAAAACCAGGGTTTTGTACCCCAGGTTGGAGGCTGCGTCGTCCAGATGCGCAAAAGACAGCAAGGGCCGGAGGTTGATCAGGTCTTCGGTCTCTGACATGGCCCTCAAGCGGGTTTTTATCTGGGATTCGGGAACGTCCTCACCTTCCCAATACCGAATTGCCGCAAGCAGGCTCATCCAGTTGGCGGTCAGATAATTGGCGTCGTCCACAACAGGTATGTCCAGCCATTCGCCGGGATTGCGTTTGGACGGGTCATAGTTTTCCTGGACGGATTTCGCCTGGGATACGATCCAGTACCAGCGGTTCTGGCCTTCAAAATTCTCTGCAATGCGGCGGTTGTATTCTTCGGCCTCTTCAAACTCGCCCTGGTGGTACAAATAGGCGACGTATTTTTCGGCCAGATACGGCCAGCGCGCATGATCGGGATATCGCGCAAGAAGCACTTTCAGTTTATCAAAGGCGTAATCCCGCTCAGCCTGGTCCGGCGAAGCCGCCAGGTACATTATTCTCCCCTGATAGTCCATCCATTGGGAGTTAGAAGTCATCCAATAAGGGAAGGAGCAAATAAAAACCAGAGGAATGACCAAAGCTCTGAGGCCGAAATCGCGGATTCTGCCGGGCGCGCCGAACAGCAAGGGCATCAGGATAAACCCCATGAACTCGAAATAGCTTCCCATGGTCAGGACGAATTGCTTGTCCTTGCCGCCCCAGGGCGGAATCACGGAGTTGTATACGGAGTCCAAGTCCAGGGCTTCGCCGCCGCCGGTCAAATAATAGCCCTGAAGTTTGAACAACAGCAGCAGCCCGATCCAGGCGATCACGGTTCCGCCCAGATAGCAGACAATATCCCGGACCTTGAATCCTTTGGGGTTTCCCGCCCACCATGCTCCGACAAAAGCTCCGGCGGCAATGCCCGAAAAAGCGCCCTTGAAAAAATCCCACAACACGATTTCGCGGTTCAGGGAATCCCAAAGGGAAAGCATGGCGATACGGTTTTCTATGGCCTGGGGAATGCTGATAAGAGCCGCAATGCAAAAGCCCAACAAGCCCCCGATCAGCACGGGCGCAATCCATTTTTCCGGCGGCAGGTTTTTGTAACGCGGCGGCGCAGGGCCGATAAAAACGTATTGATAGCGCCAGGCGGCTACCGTCCACGCCAGGTCCAGGAAGACGGCGCCCAGGGATATTACCCACCAGGGGCACAGAAGGTTGAGGCTGGCGTATCGGACGCCTGCAAAAACCAGCAGGTTGGCGGCCAGGGCGATCAGGCTCAGCTTTTTTTCGTTCCTGGCCCACAAGGCCCAGCAAACCATAAGCCAGACAAAAAAGCCGCCCAGCCCAAAGCCCAAAAGCAAAATAACGTACCAAGGCCAAGGCCCCGGCAAAGTCCGTTCTGCTTCCTGCGGCAGGGGGGCGGCTGCATCATTGATTTCGTTATTGACCATCATGTTTGCAACAATACAATATATATACTAAAAAGTCAGGCAAAAAACCGGGATTGGAGCTTAAACTTCCCGGCCAGGGGCGCATATTAACCGCATTGGGCGCCCTGCGGCATCATTTTTTGGAAAACCGTCCGGGCGCCGACCCATGGCATTATCGCTCAGGCGCTGCTATGGCTTGCAATTTTTCGTCTGATTTCATAATACCCGGATGTAAATAAGGAGGGGCTCTTTTTCGGTCAGACCACAGGCTGCGTTTGCAATATCAACTTTCAGGGCTAAAAGCAAACCCATGAATATAAACAATGCGTTAAATCCTTGCCGGGTGTGCCCCCGGAACTGCGGCGTGGACCGCACCGGCGGCGAAAACGGCTTTTGCGGCCTGGACCATCAACTGCACATCAGTTGGGCGGGCCTGCATCAGGGCGAGGAGCCCATGTTCGCCGGCCCGGGCGGGACGGCCAACTTCTTTTTTACCTCCTGCAACCTGGCCTGCGTATATTGCCAGAACTACCAGATCAGCCAGCAAGGGCTTGCGGATTCGGTTTGCACGCCGGAGGATTTCGCCCAAAAGGCCTTGGAACTGGAAGCCGCGGGCGCGGGCTTTTTGGGGCTGGTCAGTCCGTCCCATCAGGTTCCCCAGGTGCGGGAGGCTCTTATTTTCGCCAAAAAGGCGGGCGTGGGCCTGCCGGTTCTGTACAATAGCTCCGCCTACGACAGCGTGGAAATGCTCAAGTCCCTGGACGGCCTTGTGGACGTGTATCTGCCGGACCTGAAATATTCCTCCAACGCCATAGCCGAGAAATATTCCCAGGCGCCGGGCTATGTGGAAGCCGCCCGGGAGGCCGTCCTGGAAATGCATCGCCAGACCGGCGATATGGACATCGACCCGGACTCTGGGCTGGCCAACAAGGGCGTGTGGGTGCGGCTGCTGGTTCTGCCCGGCGGCGTTTCCGGCTTGTGGGAGTCCTTGTGCTTTTTGGCCTTGGAGGTTTCCACGGGGATCGGGCTGTCCATCATGTCCCAATATTCGCCCCTGCACCGTGCCGGGGAGTTTCCTGAAATCAACCGGACCATTACGCAAGAGGAATACGATCAAGCCGTGGGCATGGCCGAGGAATTGGGATTTGAGCTGATTCTCACCCAGGACCCGGAGGAGTCCCCGGAAAACGCCGTGCCCGACTTTACCGACGAAAAAAAGCCCTTTGCATCCTTTTAACGCCAAAGGCTTTGCCTACTGCCGCGCCTTCATGCTAAGGAAAATCCATGGAAACCGAAAATATTCATAGCTTTGACGTGTCCCTGTTCTCGTCCTGCCGGGTGCTTGTGGTGGGCGACATGATGATCGACGAATATTTGTGGGGCGAGGTCAGCCGCATTTCCCCGGAAGCCCCGGTGCAGGTCGTGGAGGTCAAGAAAACCACTTCCACTCTGGGCGGCGCCGGCAACGTGGTGAACAACCTAACCGCTTTGGGCGCCAAGGTGTCCGTGGCAGGGGTCATGGGCGGCGGCAAGGCCGGGGATTTGCTGAACGGCAAACTGACCGCCCTGGGCGTCAATACGGAAGGCCTGCTGGTGGATCAGAGCCGTGCAACCACGCGCAAAACCCGGGTGATCGGCGCCAATCAGCAAATGCTGCGCATCGACAGGGAGTCCAAGCAGGAAATCTCGGAAGAACAGGTGCAGGCCATAGTCCGTTTCGCCCAAAACCAAATCCCCCAATGCGATCTGGTGATCGCCTCGGATTACGGCAAGGGAGTGCTTACTCGCAGCCTCATGGAGGAATTGGCGAAAATCTGCAAAACCGCCGGAAAAGCCATGATCGTCGACCCCAAGGGCATGGATTATTCCAAATACAAAGGCGCCACCTGCATTACGCCTAATAAGAAGGAAGCCTCCCAGGCTTCGGGCGTGGAAATCAAGGACCAGGCCAGCCTGGAACGGGCGGCGGCCAAACTCCTGGAAATTGCCGGGGCCGAGAAAATCCTCATCACCCTGGGCAAGGACGGCATGGCCCTGTTCTCTCCGGGCGAGGAGCCTTTCCGGGTGCACGCCCAGGCCAGACAGGTGTTTGACGTCTCCGGCGCCGGGGATACGGTCATCTCCGTGCTGGGCCTGAGCCTTGCCGCGGGGGCGTCGTACAAGACCGCGGCGGCCCTGGCCAACACGGCCGCCGGAATTGTGGTGGCCAAGGTGGGCACGGCCACGGTGGATCAGGCGGAGTTGAAAGCCCAGTTGCAGGACCAGCCTATCGCTTACCAGGCCAAGCTCAAACCCCTGCAGGAGCTTAAAAGCGCCCTGGAAAACCTGCGCCGCCAGGGCAAAAAGATCATTCTCACCAACGGATGCTTCGACCTTTTGCACGAGGGGCACATCAATCTTCTGGAGCAATCACGCAAGCTGGGCGACGTGCTTGTTGTGGCCGTGGACGACGACGAGTCGGTGCGCATGGTCAAAGGGCAGGGCCGCCCCATCATTCGGGAGCGGGAAAGGGTGAAAATCATCAGCGCCATGACCGGCGTGGATTTTGTCACGGTCTTTTCCACAAACCAGTTGGACGAACTTATCCGGGCCGTTCGCCCCGACATCCTCACCAAAGGGGGGAATTACAAGCCGGACCAGGTGCTGGGCCATGAGATCGTGGAGGAGTTGGGAGGCCGGGTGGCGCTGATTCCCGACGCCTCGGACGTTTCGTCCACCCGCATCATTCAGGATATCCGCAACGGCAGGGGATAAAAAAAAGAGGCAACGCCTTCGCAGCCGCCCACAGGCAACCACTCGGCCGAGCCTCCGTTTTCAATGTATCTCAACAATGACTTCTTGTCAAAAGGTGGAGGCAAAAATGACTGACAACGCGCAAGACCTGGAAATGATCAAGGAAACCGTTCAGAACTATTTTGACGGCATGTATTACGGCGACGTAGCCAGGCTGGAAAAAGCCTTTCACGCCGAGGCTTTTTTGTTCGGCCATTTCCACGGCAAGTTCTCCCACATGCCGGCCTCGGGCTTTTTCAAAATGGTCGCTTCCGCGCCGTCTCTTGAATCCAAGGGAGAGCCCTTTGACATGGAAATCCTGACCATCGACGTCACCGGCCAGGTGGCAGCGGTCAAGGTCCGCGACGTGTATATGAAAATGCAGTTTTTTGATTACCTGAGCCTGGCCAAGGTGGACGGGGAATGGAAAATCGTCAACAAGGCCTATCATCACGATTAAAGAACGGACTTCGGGCTTTTGCCGGTCCAGCGTTTAAAAGCTCGGTTGAACGCGCTTTGCTCGGAAAATCCCAATAAGAAGGCAATGTCGCACAAGGTCATTTCCCCTTTCTGCAAATATTGCAGGGCCGCTTCCTTGCGCACGTAATCCAGGATTTCCCGGTAGGTGGTGGATTCCTCCTTCAGCCGGGCCTGCAGGCTTCTCACGCCCACTCCCAAATCCTTGGCCGCAGCGTTCACATCAAAGGACGCCCCGCGGACCAGCCTGGAGGTAATGATTTCCGCTGTCTTATGCGCCCAGGTTTGGGAAAAGTAAACGCGATGCAAAAGGCTTTGGGCGAAGCTCTCCAATCTTTGCAATAAGGCGGGATTAGCCATGGCCACGGGCAGGGACAGGTCTTGCGCTGATATAATCACCTCGCTTTTCGGGGCGTTAAAAACCAAAGGCGCGGCGAACCGATCCTCATATGGCCCGCAGTCGCCAGGCTCGGGATATTGAAACCGCGTCTCTTTAAGCCGAATTCTCCCCTGCCCCAAAAATTCCAAAATCCCGGCAAAAAAAGACAGCAAGGTCTCAGCTATGGCGCGGGGCGGCCTAAAACCAGGAATCTCGGTTTTCCAGCCCAGGCGGGCGACTTCTCCGTCTATCCGCATGCAAGGCCGCAAAACATCGGCCATGAGGTCGTGATACCGGAAAAATCGGTCCAGGGCCTCGCCCACGGTGGGGCTGTTCATCATCATGTTGATGAGAACGCTGCCGCCCGGGTAGCTTCGGGCCATTTCCCGCCCGAAATTCAGCCCAAAACAAGGGTCCTGAGCGGCTTTTTCGGCCTCCCGGAACAAAAGCTGGTACTCCAGGGCCGGCAGCCGCGCTTCCGGATCGGAAAAACAGCGGGCGTTCGGATCCAGGGCCGCGGTTTGGCATATCGAGTCAAAATCCAGGCCCAAACCCAGCACGTAGTTTTTTAAATTATGCACCATGAGGGAGGAAACTGTCGGGCTTCGGGGCATGGAATTTTTTCCTTGGGTTAAAAATTACGTAAATGGTCAATGGAAACGCGCTGCGAGTCAATACGGGCTGGCTGGCTTTTTTATATACCTTGGGCCGGCTGAATTGAGCAACCCCTAACCCAAGGAGAAAAAAATGGAAGCTATCGGAAGAAAAATTGTGTGCACCAAGGAAAAAACCCTCAAAGGCTCGCCTTCGGAAATTTTCCCCCTGCTCTGCCCGGTGCTGGAGGAAAGATGGATTCCCGGTTGGGAGTACGACTTGTTGTACACCCAAAGCGGAGTCAACGAAACCGGCTGCATTTTTCGGGAAAACATGTCCGGGCCCAACCTGTTCGAAGAGCCCATTCCCGCAATATGGACCACCATCCTCCACGATCCTGAAAAGACACGGGTGGAATTTGTCATCTGTTATGAAGGCAGGGGCGTCTCCTGGTCCTCGGTGCAGCTTTCCCCAGCCGGGGAAGGCCTCACCAAGGCAAACTGGCGCAAGGAACTGACCTCCCTCAGCCCCAAAAACGACCGGTTTTCGGACCAGGAATTACACGACAAAATGCTCGTCTCCCTGGATTTTCTAGCGGACGCGCTTTCCCATTATTGCGGGACCGGAACCATGCTTGCATAGGCATACTAAAGCGGTCTCATTGAATGCGGCCTATGAAAGCGCAGCCTTCCCGGGCGGATTCGAAACCCGCCCGGGGAAAGCCGCCGCAACGCAGGGGCGCCCGCCTTGAAATAAGGGGCGGATTTTTTAAAATTATCAGTAAATAATCAAAATTTAATGAATTTTAAGTATAATTTATTTTGAATTTACTGCGTTTTTTATCCAACTTCCACGATTCCTATTTCGCGCTTTATCCACGCCTTTTTTCCACGCCAAACCCGTCTTTAATGTTTTTTTTGACATGATATGGACAGATTGTCATAATTGAACCACCGGATCAAAACATAGCCTGAGCAAACGCCCAGGCCTGCAGGGAGGGACTAATGATTATGACAAAGCGCTCCATGGGCATTGTTGTTCTTTTTTTGCTCCTGGCCCAAGCGGTCTTCGCGAATGATAGCCGCATCGCCGGCAAAGCCGTAATTCCCGGGGCTCCCGGAGTTGTGAACGGCGACGTTAACGGCGACTCCATCGTCAACCTAAAGGATATTCTGTACAACATGCGCACATTGACCCGGATATCCAATCAAGCGGCGGACTTCGGGGATCTGGACGACGCCTCCACCAATTTTCCCACCACCCTTGGGACGCAAAACGCGATAGCCGGACGCACCGGTCCGTATCACAGAAACGTGTCCCACGAATGGATCGGCTCCGGCTCCTCTTCCACCACGGATACCGAGCTGGACGCCAAAACCATTGATTTGGACTTTGACGACGCGGATTTTGACATTTATCCCATATCCTCCAACAGCCAGGCCACCGGAGTCGGGGTCATCAGGATTCCTATAGGCACTGACAGCGATACAGCCGTCCGTTATCTGAACGTGGCCGCTGACTTGAACAATGACGGCCGTTTCCAATCGTACGGAACACTGCCCAACAGGCAGCACGAATGGATTGTGGTCAACTTGCCCATCCAACACCAGGGCGGGCAACGGGACATCAGCACGTCTTTCGCCCTGACCGACCCCAACGCCCTCATCGCTTTTCCATGCATTCGCATCACCCTGACCACGGAAATGATCGACCCGGCCTTGTTTGGGGATAACGGATGGGACGGATCCGGGCCGGCAGGCGGGTTCGCCCGGGGCGAGACGGAAGACTGGTGTTTCGGCCCCCAAGGCGAGACCACGACAACAACGTATGACTGGCCCCTGGCTTATGGAATACAGCCGCCCGCCTGGGAGGTTCCCCCGCTTCAATGGCCGGAGCCCGAGCCCCCCATCTACGACCCGCCGGACAACCCCTTCCCTCCGGGATTCGCGCCGCCCGGAGGTAAAATCCAGGACGGAGGCGAAAACCATCCCGTCACCCAGGCTCCAGGCCCCATGGCCGAACCGGCGGGCTTTCAAAAAGCATTCAAAAAACAGGCCCATATCCCCGAAATGGTCGGAACCAAACAAGAGGGCGATTATGACTGCGCCCCCACCTGCGGCTCCAACTCCGTAACCTATCTCCTGGAAAAAGCCCGGCTCATCGGGGATATCCAGGAGGCCGCCTATTCCGAAAACCCGGAAACAGCCGCCAGAATTGCAGATTCCATTTTTAACGGCATCCCGGAATGGCCGAATCATGCCGAAGAATTTGTGCGGGAAAAACTCAAGCAAGCCATGAAAGACGGCGGCATGATGGACGCCGCCAACAATAAAGGCACCACCCCGGATGGGTTCCTGGCCGGGAAAAAAGCCGCCTCCAACGCCGTGAAGGCCGCCACCGGGACAGGCCTTACCACCAAAGGCCGCGAAAACGCCTGTTTCAATAATATATTTCAAGCCGTCTCCAAAGGACGGGACGTGGAAGTCGTCCTCACCTTTAAACCCGAAAGCACCCCGCCGGAAGGCCACATGGTCATCGTGACCGGAGCGACTATGGATCACAACGGAAACCTGACCCTGACCTTTGTCGATCCCCTGCACAGGGAAAAAGGCGAACAAACCTACACGGTGGGCAACGGAGCTGAAAAAGGCTCCGACACTGCGGTCAACAAAAGCGGCCTTGAGGTGAAAAACTATCCGGGCTCAGGCGGAAAACGAGCTGTAATCACACACCTTTTCGAAGAATACTTGACGGATTCCACGGAAAGCACAGGAGGAGGCGGAGTGATTGGCGGTATAAGCAAATAAACGCAAAAAGCCCGGCATGGCTGGATCATGCCGGGCTTTTTGCCACTACGCGCCCGGGCTCCCATCTCTAATCCCTTTTCAAAATAACTCTCCCCTGGCGTTTCGTCCCGATTCTTTAAAATCCATCCTTCCACGCTTGCCATATGTAGTATTGATTATTATTTTCAATGAAAGAAGTGGTACACAGGAGGCTTTGCGGCTTCTTTTTAATCAGGCCTTGAATACCCATTGGGAAAGGGGGAACAGGACGCACTATGGACAGCCAGGCAAGACGCACCCATGCATATTTTCCCACGCCGGAGGAAATAAGAACCCTGCCTCCGGACGGCGGCGCCAATTATAATCGTCTGATTTTTGAGAAAAGCCCGTATCTGCTGCAGCATGCGGCCAATCCGGTGGATTGGCGGCCCTGGGGGGACGAGGCTTTTGAACAGGCCAAAAAAGAGGACAAGCCGGTATTTTTGTCCATTGGGTATTCCACCTGCCACTGGTGCCATGTGATGGAACGGGAGTCTTTTGAGGATCCGGAGGCGGCCGCATTGTTGAACAGGCATTTCATCTGCATCAAGGTGGACCGGGAGGAGCGGCCGGATATTGACCATGTGTACATGAGCGTCACCCAGGCCATGACCGGCGCCGGCGGCTGGCCCATGAGCGTATTCCTGACTCCCGGCAAAGAGCCTTTTTATGCAGGCACCTATTTTCCCAAGGAAGACCACATGGGGCGGCCGGGGCTCATGCGCCTCGCAACTCTTTTGGGGGAGCTTTGGAAAAACGAGCGCTCCAAGGCTTTAAACGCCGCCCAGCAGGTGGTGCAGGCCCTCTCCCAGGCCCAGCCGAAAAAGGGCCGGGAGGAATTGGGGCCCCACACCTTGGGCAAGGCTTTCGCCGGGTTGAAAGCCTCCTATGATGTTCAACGGGGCGGGTTCGGCCGGGGCAATAAATTTCCCACCCCGCACAATCTGACCTTTTTGCTGCGCTACTGGAAACGCACGGGAGACGCCGAGGCCCTGGCCATGGTGGAGAAAACCCTCACGGCCATGCGCATGGGCGGCATATACGACCATGTGGGATTCGGCATTCACCGCTACGCCACGGACCCGAACTGGCTTTTGCCCCATTTTGAAAAGATGCTGTACGACCAGGCATTGACCGCCAACGCCCTGTTGGAGGCGTATCAGGCCACGGGCAAGGAGGAGTATGCAACCAACGCCCGGGAGATTTTCACTTACGTGCTCAGGGACATGACCTCCCCGGAAGGGGGATTTTACAGCGCGGAGGATGCGGACAGCGAGGGCGAGGAAGGCAAATTTTACGTCTGGACCACTAAGGAAATTACCGAGATTCTGGGCAAAGAGGACGGAGCCTTGTTTATATCCGCTTTCAACCTGGTCAAAGGCGGCAATTTTTTTGATCAGGCAACAGGCCAAAAAACAGGCGACAGCATCCCCCACCTTCAGAAGGATCCGGGCCGATTGGCCGCGGATCTTGGCATGGAAAAGGCGGAATTGGAATCGCGCCTGGAAAAAATCCGGGCCGCCCTTTTTGCGGAGCGGGAAAAACGCATTCATCCGTACAAGGACGACAAGATCCTTACGGACTGGAATGGACTCATGATCGCCGCCCTGGCCAAGGGGGGGCGCGTCCTGGGGGATGAGAAATACACCCTGGCTGCGGTGCGCGCCGCCAACTTCATATTGGACGCGCTCCAGGACGGCGAGGGGCATTTACAAAAACGCTTCCGGGAAGGAGAGGCCGCCCTGCCCGGCCTGCTGGACGACTACGCCTTTATGGTCTGGGGCTTGCTGGAATTGTACGAATCCACCTTTGGAGTCAAATGGCTGAAAAAAGCCGTCACTTTAAACGAAACCATGCTGGATTTGTTCTGGGACCGGGAAAACGGCGGCTTGTTCATGAGCCCGGTTTACGGCGAAAAACTGTTCATGCGCGGCAAGGACCTGCACGACGGCGCCCAGCCCTCGGGAAACTCCGTGGCGGCCGTCAATCTTTTGCGTCTGGCCGGGATTACAGCCAATGAGGAATGCCGGGAAAAGGCCGAGGCCATCCTGCAAGCCTTTTCCGGGCAAATCGAGGCCCAGCCGTACGTGTACACCCATTTGCTGGGCGCCCTGGATTTTATCATCGGCCCGGCCTTGGAAATCGTCATATGCGGAGATCAGGGCGCCAGGGACTCCACGGTCATGCTGGACGGCGTGAATCAGCGTTTCGTACCAAACAAGGTTCTGGTCTTCAGGCCCAATACAGAGGATTGCAAGGAGCTTGACGAGCTTGCGCCGTACACTCGGGAGCAGGCCTGCGTGCAAGGCAAAGCCACGGCTTATGTATGCCAGGGATATACCTGCCAACGGCCCACCACCGACCCGGAGGCGCTTTTTCGCATTTTGTCGTGATGACATGAGCAAGGCGCTCATGTCATAATGGATAAAAATGGATTGTTCACCAACATAAGGAAGGCGAATATGCGCATCGCTCTGCTATACGGAATATTCACCGTCATCCTGACCCTGTACGGGGGCAAGGTCTGACCGTTCATGGAGAACCTGCCCCCCGTGAAATTGGGGGCGGCCATATTGTTCTTTTTTGCGGCGGCTTTGATTCCCCGCTGGTTTCTGGAAAAGCGGTGGGTGGAAAAAAGCCCCATGTCCCAGTCCGGCCGACAGATGGCCATGGATCTTGTGCTGGTGCTGATTTTCGGGCTTATGGGCGCCATCTACGCCCATGTGTATCTGGGCTTCCCCCGGACCAGCGCTATTTTGCTTTATGTGGGATTCTCTTTGGCCGGCTTTTTCATCGCCGTGGACATGGCCTTGCACCGGGAGCGCAAAGTCCTGACGGCCGCCCTGGACGCCAACAACTATTTGCCTCCGAAAAAATTCTATTCGGTCACCAGAAAATTCGCTCTTGTGGCCATTTCCTCCGCGCTCCTGACCACCTTCGTGATCTATCTGGTGGTGCTCAACGACATTGACTGGCTCGCTTCGGCCGGACAGGATGCGCAAAGCATCGCCATGGCCCAGGAGTCCGTAGGCAAGGACATCCTGTTCATCATGCTGATATTCATGGCCTTGGCCGTGAACATGATCTGGTCGTACTCCCGGAATTTGAAGCTGCTGTTTGAAAACGAAACCAATGTGCTGGAAAGCGTCAGCAAGGGGGATTTGACCCGCAGGGTTCCCGTGGCCACCAACGACGAGTTCGGCGTGATCGCCGGCCACACCAACATCATGATTCAGGGGCTCAGCCACAGGCAAAAGCTCCTGGGCGAACTGGCCCTGGCCGAGGAAGTGCAGCAAAACCTCCTGCCCCAGGCGGCGCCTACTGTGCCCGGCCTGGACCTTGCCGGAACCAGCCGGTACAGCAGCCAGACCGGCGGGGATTATTTTGATTTTATCACCCTTCCGGATGAAAAAATCGGCCTGTTGATCGCCGACGCCTCCGGCCACGGCGTGGGCTCCGCCCTGCACATGGCCACGGCCCGGTCCATTTTCCGCACCCTGGCCTTGCGGGAAGACCGGCCCGCGAAAATCGTCACCGACATGAACAGGCAGCTTACCCAGGACACCTGGGAAACCGGCCGGTTCATGACCTTTTCCTACACGGTTGTGGACCTGGATAAACGCGCCCTGACCTGGGTGCGGGCCGGACACGACCCGGCCTTTTTATACGACCCGAAAACCGACGCGTTTGAGTATCTGGACGGACGCGGCGTGGCCCTTGGGCTGCATCCCGCCTGGGAGTATGAGGAATACGGCATGGAAGGCTTTACGCCCGGCAAGGTCCTGGTCATCGCCACGGACGGCATTTGGGAGTCCGCCAACGCCCAGGAGGAGATGTTCGGCAAAAAGGCCATGGAAAAGGTCATCCGCCAGCATGCGAAAAACAGCGCGTCCAACATCATGGAAGCCATCCTGGACGAGGCCCAGGCCTTCCGCGCCGGTCAAAAAATGGAAGACGACATGACCATCATTGTGGCCAAGGCGGTGTAGAAAGCGTCATTCCGCGCAAGTTTTCTGATCCAGAGCCTCCCTGACTTTTATGGCGACTTCATGTTTGGAAAAAGGTTTGTTAATGAAATTGATGCCTTCGTCAAGTACGCCGTGATGGGCGATAACGTTGGCCGTATACCCGGACATAAACAGACATTTCATACCGGGGTAAGATTCTGTAAGGCGCTCCGCCAAATCCCTGCCGCTCATTTCCGGCATAACCACATCGGTCATCAGCAGGTGGATGCGCCCGGAAAACGATTCAGCAAGTTGGATAGCCTCTTTGGGTCCGGAGGCGGCGAGCACCTGATATCCAAGACGTTCGAGCATCATTTGCGATACTCTTAAAAAGGCTTCTTCATCCTCCACGACCAAGACTGTCTCCGTCCCCCCTGCTATAGGCTCCCTCTCGGCCCGTTCCCGGTGTTGCATGGATTCCTTGATGTACCTTGGAAAATACAACTTAAAACAAGTCCCTTCCCCCGGTTCGCTATAGATATTTAAAAAGCCGTTGTTCTGTTTGACGATCCCGTAAACGGTCGCCAATCCCAGACCTGTTCCCTGACCAATTTTCTTTGTGGTAAAAAAAGGTTCAAACAACTTGTCCATATTTTCCTTCTTTATACCGCAGCCATTATCGCTTACTGCTATCATTACATACTCGCCTGACTTAAACCCTTCATGATCCCGGCAATACTCCTCTCCAAAGAACATGTTATTGGTTTCGATGGTAATTTTGCCGTCGCGTTCAATGGCATCTTTGGCGTTTACGCACAAATTGGCCAAAATCTGGTCAACCTGAGAAGGGTCTATCATAACCTTCCACAGCCTGTCTTTAGGCCTCCAGGCAAGGTCAATATCTTCCCCGATCAGGCGGGACAGCATCTTAAGCATGCTTTCAATCGTTTCATTCAGGTTGAGCGCCTTGGGAGCGATGGTTTGCCTTCGAGCGAAAGCCAGGAGCTGTCGGGTGAGGTCCGCCGACCGTTTAGCCGCTTTCTGGATTTCCTGAAGATTGGCGGCAATGGGAGCATTTTCGTCCAGGTCTTCCAAGGCCATTTCCGCAAAACCGGATATTATGCTCAGCATATTGTTAAAATCGTGAGCAACGCCGCCCGCCAGCCTTCCAATGGATTCCATTTTCTGGGCTTGCTGCACCTGCGCCTCCAATTTGCGTTTTTCGGTGACATCCTGCACAGTGGAAATCATCAGATTCTGATCAAAAATCGGAATATTCTTAGCAAAAACAATGCGCTCCGCCCCCGCTTTCGTCGTTATTTTAAGGTCTTCCCAAGCCATTCTCTTGGGGTCGCCGGAGGCCATGTCCTCCATGATGCGCAGTTGCAGGGCCTCCCGTTCTACGGGGTCGGGAAAAACTTTTTCAAAAAAGCCTTGAATATTGGGAAACTCTTCTTTCCCCCAACCATATATCTCTTCAAACTTCCGGTTTAGATAGGTTACTTCGCCAGTATCGATAAAATTAACCCCAAGCCCTATAGGGAGATAATCCAAAATCATCTCTATAAATCTGTTTCTCTTTAACAATTCCTGCTGAACAGAGGCCTGTTTCATTTCAAAGTCTTTATAGTCGGTTATGTCCCTCGCGATGGCATAGGTTTTCCCAACCTCCGGAATGGGATGCGACACCCAGCTTAACCAGCGATAGGTCCCGTCTTTGCATCTGTACCGGTTTTCAAAATTGATCACATTCTTGCCTAATTTCAAGGAAGTCTCAACCACTTGGCGGGTTTTTTCAAAGTCATCCGGATGAAGAAAATCCAGGAACGATTTATTCAATAGCTCTTCTTCCGAAAAGCCCAGGGTATCGGTGAACGCTGGATTGACTTTCAGAAAGGCGGTGGTGTTTATGTCCGCAATGCAGACCATGTCTATGGATAAGGCAAACAGCTGGGCGTACTCAGCCTCCCTTTCCTTCAGTTCCGTAATATCCGTATATGCTCCAAGCATTCCCTTTAGTTCACCCTCTTCATTGAACAAAGGCGCCTTGCTTGTCAAAATCGTTTTAACAGATCCATTCGGACCCGTTTGCGGCTCTTCAATAAGCAATTTGGGTTTGCCGCTCTGAATAACCTCCTGATCGTCAGCGCGATACTGCTCCGCCTGGTTTTTCCAGGCCATTTGATAATCATCTTTGCCAATCATATCCTTGGGGTCATCAAAACCTGCATCCTTGGCAAAAAGTGTATTGCAGCCCAGATACCGGAGATCCGTATCTTTCCAAAAAACTCTTACCGGCGCCGCATCCAAAATGGTTTTGATAATTTGCCTTGAGTCATGCAAATCCTTCTCTAACCGGTGCACTCTCTCTTCGAGTTCTTCATAGATTGGCTTCGGGGGCATAGGCATCCTTGTTTTTTGCATTCCGGAAGAAGAATGGGAGGAGTTTCTACTATCGCAACTTTAATTTACCAACGGTCATGAACTGGTGTCCAGAAGTTTCCTCCAATAAGATTGACCGCGGCTTGCCGCATGCCGCGGTGTTCAGCACGTCCTGCATTGGCGGCAAATCCTCTATACGCAGGACATTTCTTTAGGGACGCTTTATGCCCAGTTTTTTCATGCGGGCGGCGAGGGTGGAGGGGTTGATGTCCAGGAATTCAGCGACGCCCCCGGGGCCGCGCACCTTCCAGTTTTTTTGCTCCAAGGCCCACAGAATATGGCTGCGTTCGTTTTCCTCCAGGCTGTGGGGGCGGTGCAGGCTGCGCCCGTCTTCCTGGTCTTCCAGATCCGGAGCACGAAACAGGGGGCCGGAGCTTAAAATCATGCCCCGCTCTATCACGTTGGCAAGCTCCCGGATGTTCCCCGGCCAATGATACTTCAGGAGCTTGTTCATTTCCTCCCGGGAAATCTTTTTGGCCTCTATTTGCATTTTTTGGGCGAAAACCCGGATGAACCGCTCGGCCAGCAGGGGGATGTCCTCCTTGCGATCCCGCAAAGGCGGCACGACGATGGGAAACACGTTCAACCGGTAATAAAGGTCCTGCCGGAACCTCTTACCCGCAGCCAGGCTTTCCAGATCCCGGTTGGTTGCGGCTATAAGCCGAAAGTCGGACCGGATGGTTTCGTTGCCGCCCACCCTTTCGAACTCGCTGCTTTGCAGCACGCGCAGGAGGTTGGCCTGGACGTCCAGGGGCAGGTCTCCGATTTCATCCAAAAAGATGGTCCCTTTGTCGGCCAGTTCAAAACGGCCGATCCGGCGGGAGGAAGCCCCGGTAAAGGCGCCTTTTTCGTGGCCGAATAATTCGCTGTTGATGAGGGTTTCGGTAAGTGCGCTGCAGTTGGCTTTGACGAAAGCCTTGCCCCGCCTTTGGCTTTGATAGTGGATGGCGTTGGCGGCAAGCTCCTTGCCCACGCCGGTCTCGCCCAGGATGAGGACGTTGGAGCCGGTCCCGGCCACCTGCTCGATCAGATGCAGCATTTTGCTTACGGCCTGGCTTTTTCCGATGACCTCCTTGTAATTATCCCGGGAAAAGCTCGGCCTTGATTGAATGCGCCTCCCCTGGGACATGGCTCTTTTCAGGCGCTCGATTTCCTCCTGGGCGTTGGCGTTATCCAGGGCGGCTGCGGCCTGGGCCGCGAAAAAGGAAAGCAGTTCAAAGTCCGACTCCTTGAAGGCGGAATTGAGCAAACGGTTGTCGTGATAGAGCACGCCCAGGGTTTTCCCTTTGAATATGATAGGCGCGCAAATGCTTGATCGGGCCGCCTCGCCGGACCCGGCGCTCCACTCCTCCGGGGGGCCGGATTCCTTGCGGATAAAAGATTTTTTGTCCACGCCCAGGGAGGCCGCCTGTTGGATCAGACGCATGGAAGGCTCAAATGCGGGGCGTTCAACCTGGTCGGCGGTTAAATTCCTGGAGGCCCGCAGCTTCATAAGCGGACCGTGGGGATCTTCATTGGCCACGAAAATCGCCCCCCGCTCGGCGCCGGTCAACTGATTGACCGTTGACAGGATGCTGTGCAAAAGCTCCTTGCCGTCCTGGACCGAGGCCATGTCATTGCCCAGGCTGTAGATGCCGGAGAGCAGCCTTTGGGCGGAGGCCCTGGTTCGAAAAAGGGGTTTGAGGTCCGGGGGAATGGTTTCTTCGTGATACTGCTCCAACACGCCGGACAGCCGGTCCGCCATGCCTTGCGCCGCTTCGGCCTCCCCTTGCAAAAGAAGCCTGCGTATGATTTCCATACGGGTGCGGAGGATTTCCAGTTCGTGGCCCGACTCCTCCAGCCACTTAAGGGATTGATCCAGGGATCGCCTGATGGCCTCTTCCGGCTCTTTATGGAAGGCCTGCAGCAGGGCTGTATAGCGATAAGCCAGGCCTTTGAGAAACACGTTCCGGCCGACCAGGATGCTTTGGATTTCCCGATCCAGGGAAAGGTTGAGCATGCGGGGATACTTGCCTTGCTCCATGGCCCAGCAAAGCTCCAGCAAGTGGGGCTTGTGGTGCAGGGCGTCCACGTTGACCTCCCGGCATTTTAGCACGAACCGCCTCAGGGCGGCCACCGAGCGGCGGATGTCGCCTTTCAGATAATACAAATGGGCTAAAAAGCCGTCGGCCAGCATTTCGATATAATTGTTCCCGCTTTGCTTGAGGGCGGCGTGGTTCGCCTCGATGTATTCCAGGGTTTCCGCCGTGGACTTGATGCTGTGCAAGGCGTTGTGAATGGAGCCTGTGGCGAATGCGGCCGTATGCAGGTCGCCTGCTTCCAGGCAGGATTTCTGGATGGCGTCCAACATGCCCAGGCCCTGGGTGATCTGGCCCGTAAAGGTGTAGCACTGGCCCGCCGTGATGGTGACCAGCAGGGGAAATCCCCCTTCCGGCCGCGCTTCCACATCTGAGACGGCCGTTTCGTACAGGGCTGCGACCTCTTTGAACCGGCCCTGCCAGAAAAGAAAAAAGGTGCGGAAAGCCAGGGCCGAACGCATGAGCCAGGGCTCGTTGCACTGCAGAGCCAGAGCCCAACCGTCCTTGAAAATTTCGTAGGCGCCGTCGTACCGGTTTAAAAGCCACTCGTTCTTGGCGATGTGCATGCGAATGAGCGCCTGGGAGGCTTTATCCCCGCGTTTCTCCGCACGCACCAAGGCGTCCCGAAGCACGGCGGCCGTCTCGTCCGTACTTTGCCGGGCCGTGGAAACCTTGGAGGTCTTCAAAGCCATTCGGATGAACAAATCGTCGATGGCCGGCCCTTCCAGCCTCAACAAGTCGTCCTTGAGCTTTTTGTAGCATTCCAGGGCCTTGTCCGGTTGAAACTTCTTTACGAACGCGTCCCCCGCCAAGAGCAGCCCGGCGCAGCCCTGTTCGTCGTTGGGTATCCGAAGTAAAAAGGGCGCAAGATGAGAGGCGTCCAGGTCGTTCTCCCGGCATTCCTTCAAAAACAGCATGGCGGCGCTGCGAAAGCGTTTTTCCCTTTGGCCCGGCCCCATGCCGGCCAGCACGTGGTCGCGGATTTTAGGATCGGCCAGGGCGTAGCTCCCGGCGCCTTTGGGCGCCAGCCACCCGTCCTCCATGGCTTGTTCAAAGATTTCCAGGACCAGGGAGGGCCTTTGGCCGGAGAGTTCGATGATCCAGTCTATGGAAAAGTCCCTCTCGAACAAACAAACGGCTTCCCGCACTTTTTCCTGGGCGATTTTTTTCGAGATCGGGGCCATGGGCGCCTCTCCTTTGTTATTGCGCTTTAAATGAATATATCAATTTCAGCGCGGGGACCGCACAACTACGGCGAGGAGACCTCGCAACTACCGCGCGGGGACCGCGCGACTACGTCCCCCCCCATCCTGTCCTTCCCCCGCCAGGGGGGAAGGGACCATGATTCTCGGGCTCTGGTATTTAGGCAGACCATAGGCGCAAAAGTAGTTGTTTGATTTCAGGCCGTTGCTTCCAACCCCAAAGGTTGCATAAAGAGTCTTTCCTGAATCATCAAAAAGAGGACGCTGGGTCCCCGCTTGCGGCCGATCCCAAAAAACGGATCGGCCTTGCGGGGATGACGGGCTTTTGCACCGGACGCCTCCCCAAGAGATGATTGAGATTTCGGATAAGATTTCCGGGCTCGTCCCCTGCAGTTCGGATGCTGCATGGTATACTGTACTCGGGCGTTTTTCAGGAGTCAAGAAAAACGCTATATTTAGCCTTTAGACGTCAAATATGATGCATCGTCGTCCAGCTAATTACTAACCGACTAAATACACAAGAAATACGAATCAAGCCCCCTGGCGCCCTTCTTGCCTATTTACACGCCGGCAAGAAAGACAACCAACCAAAACGCACAACAAACCAATCGGACTATCTGCACACCCAACCACAGGAGGCGTCCATGTATGAATTGAAATTCGATCCGGACCTGTGCATGGCCTGCGATACCCAAGACTGCCTGGTCAAGTGCCAGCACATGGATATCGACCAGGAAACGGCCCGCACGGAGATCCTGAAACTGGCCGACGGGGAGGACTCGTTCGTCCTTCGGGACTGCGTAACCTGTTACGCTTGCGAGGAATACTGCCCCAACGGCAACCATCCTTTTTATTTGATCGTGAAAATGCAGGAGGAATTGGGCATGCTGCCCCTGCCAGATCCGCTGGTAAAAAGCGGCGTCCAGGTGGGCATTCCCTTCAGGGGGGAGCCGGTCATCGACGAAATGGAGGGAACGGTTCTGAATATGGGGGTGTTCAGCCCGCTGCTCGGCCGGGTGGAGGGGAGCAAACTCTTTGAAGGGCTGCCCGTCATTTCTCACGATTCCCGCAAGATGTTCCATTATTTCTGCCAGTTGATGTATTTGCATTACGGCAAGACCTCGGTGATCAACGAACGCCTGGACGGGATCATTCAAACCTTGGCCTCCCACGGGGCAAAGGAAATCGTGCATTTTCACGACGAGTGCTACGGGACATACACTTCCTACGCCCCGGCTTTTGGGATCGAGGTTCCGTTCAAATCCATCCACCTTTTTGAATTTTTGTACAACCGGCTTTTGGAACTGAAGGACGAAATCAGGCCCCTGGGGTACAAGGTGGTGTATCAGCGACCCTGCTCCTCGCGCCTGTCTTCCGACAAGCACCCATTCGTCGCCAAGATTTTCGACCTCATCGGCGTGGAATACATGGACCGGGAATACAAGGACGAAAACGCCATGTGCTGCGGCGCCACCATCCTGGGTCAGAAAAAGGAGGGCAGCCGGGTTTATTGCGCGGAAATCCAGAAGAAAAACATCGACGACATGAAAAAGGCCGGCGGCCAGATTTGCGTATTCAACTGCCCTGCCTGCATGCAAACCCTTGGCATGCCGGTAAGCAAGGCGGGCATCATGCCCTTGTTCATGAGCGACCTGTGCAGGCTGGCCATCGGCGAAAAAGTCGGATAGAAAAGGGGGATAAACCATGAGTTCCATTCAACAGGAATTAGTCAATATAGTGGGGGAGGATTACGCCTCGGACCGGCGGGAGGAGTTGTTCACCTACTCCAAGGACCTGGGCACATCCCAGCCCTTGTGGCCCGAATACGTAGTGGCGCCCAAGACCACGGACGAACTCCAGGCCGTGGTCCGGCTTGCCAACGAAACCAAAACGCCCATTGTTCCGCTGGGCGGCGGCCTGACCCTGGCCGGCTTGGCCCTGCCTCAAAAGGGGGGCATCATCATCGACCTCAAACGCATGGATAAAATCCTGGAGGTCAACGAGCAGGGCCGGTACATCGTGGTGGAGGCGGGAATCTCCCACGGCAAGATCACCTCGTACTTGAAAAAGAACCACCCCAACCTCATGCATTCCGAGCCGGGCGCGCCTCCGGCGGCCACGGTAGGCGGCAACCTGGCCATTCACGGCCAGGGGGACCTGGCCCATCCCTACGGGTTCAATACGGACATGGTCAACGGCCTGGAAGTGGTGCTCCCCACGGGCGACATCGCCCGATTCGGGTCCTGCGCCGTGGGTTCGGGCTGGTACACCATGCATCCCCTGCCGGACATCGGCCTTTTCCTGGGCTGGAACGGCGCCACGGGGATCATCACCAAGGTGTCCCTCAAGCTCTATCCCTGCAAAAAATTCCGGGAAAACAATATGTTCGTGGTGGAAAACGAGGAGTTTGTCCCGGACGTGCTCTTTGAAATCTCGCACCTGGGCATGGCGGAAGACCTCATCGCCACCAGCTCGGAAATCCCGCCCATGATGAACCGGCTGCACTATATCAGCATCATCAACACCGGGGATTCGGAGGAGGAGCTGGAGTTTAAGCGGCACATGACCTTCGACGTTCAGCTTGCCAAATACATCCGAAGCGGGGTGGGCGGCATTGTGTCGCTTTATGATGAACGGACCCGCCCCCAGGTGAGCAAGTCCGCGGACTGGAAAAAAGGCGGCGGCTTTGAATACGTAGGCGCCATCGTGCCCGTGTCGTTCTATCCCGAATGCTATCGCCGGGGCTCGGAAATCTCCGGCCGGCATTTCATCCCGTACACGGTCCTTGGCCGGGTTATCGGAAGCTGCCACAGCATGATGTTCTCCTGGTCCTATGCCTTCAACCGGGCGGACGACGCCACAGTCAAGCACGCCAGGGACGCGCTGCACGAAACGGATGAACTGGTCATGGAGATTAACGGGACCATTTGGAAGCCCGCTATTTTCGGCCAGAAACTCATGCTCGAACGCATGGACCAGGGCGCTCTTCGCCTCATGAAGGAAGTGAAAAAGATTCTCGACCCCAATGGGATCATGAACCCCGGCAACTGGGAGGTGGACTAATGAATCTCATGGAATACAAATACAAGGATATGATTCACCGCTGCTTTCGATGCGGATACTGCAAGTTCCCCACGGATTGGAGCGACGTCACCAACTGCCCGCCTTACGCCAGGTTTCGCCTGGAAAGCTACTCCGCCGGCGGCAGGCTGTGGCTCATCCGCGCCTGGCTCAACGGAGAGCTGGAATGGTCCCCCAACCTGGCCAACATCGTCTATTCCTGCGTGGGCTGCAAAAACTGCGTGGAAAAATGCCCCCACAGCTTTAACGACGACGTGGTCAACATGATCATCGCCGCCAAGACCGCCATGGTGGACGAGGGGAAAATTCCCAAGGCCGTGGGCGAGTTCCTGACGAACGTCCAGTTGCACGGCAATCCCTACGGCATGGCCGCAAAGCGGCGCGAAGACTGGATGGAAGGCCTGAACCTGGAGCCCTACAAGAATCAGGAGTACCTCTTTTACGTAGGATGTGAAGGCTCCTACGACACCCGGGCCCAAGGCGCGGCCAGGGCGACCGCCAAACTCCTGCAAAAGGCCGGGGTTTCCTTCGGCGTCCTGGGCTCGCAGGAAATTTCCGACGGAAACGAAGTGGAAATGATGGGCGAAGACGCCCTTTTGGAGGATCTGGCGAAAAAGAACATCAAGATGTTCACCGATCTGGGGGTGAAAAAAATCATTACCCTCTCGCCCCATTCCTACAACGTGTTTAAAAACCGGTATCCGGATTTCGGCGGCGAGTTCCAGGTTTATCACCACAGCCAGATTCTGGCCAACCTGCTTAAAAAAGGCCTGATCAAGGCGCCCGAGCAGGCGGACGCCCGCATCACCTTTCACGATCCCTGCTTTTTGGGACGCTGGAACGAGGAATACTCGGCCCCAAGAAAAGTACTGGCCGCCATTCCCGGTGCGACCTTTGCCGAAATGGCCCGCAATAAAAAAGGCGCGCTGTGCTGCGGCGGCGGCGCCGGCAACTTTTACACGGACTTCCTGGGCGGCAGCGAGGACAGCCCGGCCCGCATCCGGGCGCGTGAGGCGGACGAAACCAAGGCCAATATCCTGGCCGTGGCCTGCCCCAACTGCCTGACCATGCTGGAGGACGCCGTGAAAACCGAAGGCCTGGAGGATAAAATCAAGGTGCGGGATATTTCGGAAATCTTGACCGCATAATGGCGCAGCCATTGTTGAAACAAATGAAGAAATCCCGGGGTGGTTTAAACTGCTCTGGGATTTCTTTTTGTATAAAGGAAATGCCATTCACCAGTTGCATTTGGACGATTGGAAGTTCTCCAAGGCGCTGACAACAATGCTGCTCCGGATAGCAAGAATGAAAGGCTGCAAGGAAGGAAGAAGGTTTTGGAGAAATCCATTTGGCCGGGGCTTACAGCGACCAAAGCAGACGATCAGGAATAGCCCAATCTTTTCCTGGCAGGCACGGGGGCCTGCAACTACAAAACTATTTAGCATCTTCGCCTGATGATGCAGTGTAGTTGCGCCCCCCTGTGGGCGCCGATAAACGTGCGAGGGGCCTTGAAAGCAAGGCAAGTCCTACGGCAACATTGAGCCGCAAATCAATAAAGGTTAAAATCCGGCTTCATGTATGTAGGTAGCCCCGGCAGAGCAGTATCCTGCCGGGGTCGCAACGCGACATGCAGTAAAACCTCACAGGCTGTAGAATCTAAGATCATATTGCGAACGAACGATCTACCCAACACAGGAGCAGAATTTCGACCCGCTCTGCATGCCCGCCGGCCGCTCCCAATTTCAACCGCCCTTAGGGCCGCACCTTGTGTGCTATCGCACCCAGGCAGCAAACAGCGCTGCCTGGGCCACCCAACGGCTTTCGCGTCAATTTTCTTTTTAAAACGGTTATGACCGGAATAGATGTCAAACAATTTTTCGGGATGCAGCAATAAGGGATTGTATCAGTCTTCCGCGCAACTACGCCTCGCCCCCCGGCTTGCCCGGAGCGGACAACGCGGCCACCTGGTTTCCGCCTGCGCGTTTGGCCTTGTACATGGCCTCATCCACTCTTTTGACCATGTCGGCCAGGTCTTCGCCGGGAATGCACTGGGTGACGCCCACGCTGATGGTCAGATGCACGTCCTTGTCCTCCACGCGATGCACCAGATCCCGCGCCTCTTCACACACCCTCTGGCCAACGCCCAACGCCTCTTCCTCGTCGGTTTCCGGCATGAGCACGGTAAACTCCTCGCCGCCGTATCGAAACGCAGTATCGGTGAGCCGGATGCAGTCCTGCACGGCCCTGGCTATGCGGGCCAGGGCGCGGTCTCCTTCAATATGGCCGTAGGTGTCGTTGAAATTCTTGAACTTGTCGATGTCGAAAAGCAAAAGGGACAAGGGCCGTCCATAGCGCCGGGCCCGGCGGATTTCCACGTCCAGGGTTTCGTAAAAGTGGCGGGAGTTATACAGCTTGGTCAGCCCGTCCGTAACGGCCAGTTCCTGGAGCTTGCCCATGAGCTTTTCCCGCTCCTGGTCAAAGGCGCGCTCCCGCAGAACCCGTTTGATGCGCAGGCTCAACTCGGAAAATTTGATGGGCTTGATAATAAAGTCGCTGGCGCCTTGCTCGATGGCGTCTTCGTAGGTGTACTGCTCGCCGAAGCCGGTCATGACAATGACGTCGGCGCCGTGCTCCTTTGTGATGAGATTGGTCAGCTCCAGGCCCTGTATGTCCGGCAGCTCAATGTCCGTGACCACAAGGTCCACCTGCCTGTTTTTCAGGATTTCCAGGGCCTGCTCGCCGTTTTCCGCCTTGACGCCGTTATAACCGGCGGCCAGGACCAACTTCAGGAGGGTATTGCCGACATCAATATCATCGTCCACAATCAAAATATCAGCGTGCCTGAAATCCGTCATGGAGCTTCTCTCCGTTTCCGTTGATCCCGTCCGTGGGCTATAATTTATAGGTCCAGCGAATTATCCCGCAAAAGGATCCTTCACGACCATGGTTTCATCGCGGCCGGGGCCGACGGAAATAATCTTGATGGGCGCGCCCAACAGCTCTTCCACCCGGTTCAGGTAGTTCCGGGCGTTTTCCGGCAGGTCGTCAAAGTTTCTGACGCCTGAGATGTCCTCGGTCCAGCCGGGCATGGTTTCATAGACCGGCTTGCACTTGGCAAGCACCTTGAGGTCGGCCGGGAAGAAATTAAGGGTTTCGCCTTCGCATTCGTACGCGGTGCAAATACTCAAGGAATCCAGGCCGCCCAGGACGTCCAGCTTGGTGATAGCCACGCCGGTCAGTCCGTTCAAACGGGCCGTGGCTTCCAACAGGACCATGTCCAGCCAGCCGCAACGGCGGCGGCGGCCGGTGGTTGCGCCGAATTCCGCGCCTTTTTCCTGGATCCGGTTTCCGACTTCGTCTTCCAGTTCCGTGGGGAAGGGGCCCATGCCCACCCGGGTGGTGTAGGCCTTGACAATGCCCAGCACTTCGTTGACCTGGCCGGGGCCTACGCCCGAGCCGGCGCACACGTTGCCGGCCACCGTATTGGAGGAGGTGACGAAAGGATAGGTGCCGTGGTCGATGTCCAGGTGGGTGCCCTGGGCGCCTTCAAAAAGCACCTGCTTGCCTTCTTTGATCCCCTGGTTCAGAACCACGGAAACGTCGACCACGTGGGGGGCCAGGCGTTTGGCGTATTCCGTGTACTCGGCGATGATGGCGTCCGGGTCCACGGGGTCCGCCTTGAAAAATTCGGTCAGGAGAAAGTTTTTTTCCTCGCAGGCTTCCCGCACCATGGAGTCAAACACTTCCGGGTCCAACAGGTCCACAAAGCGGACGCCCTTGCGGGCCGCCTTGTCTTCGTAGCAGGGGCCGATGCCGCGGCCGGTGGTGCCGATTTTCTGGGCGCCTTTTCTGGCTTCCCTGGCGTGGTCCATGGCCTGATGATAGGGCATGATAATCTGGGCGCGTTCGCTGATAAGCAGGTTATCCGCGTTGATTTCCACTCCCATGCCGAGGAGCTTGTCCACCTCCTCCAGCAAAACCTTGGGATCCACAACCACCCCGTTTCCGATGAGGCAGGTCTTGTTCTGAAGAATCCCGGAAGGAATCAGGTGGGTGATGGTCTGGGTTCCGTCCACAACCACGGTGTGTCCCGCGTTGTTTCCGCCCTGGAAACGGGTGACCATGTCGGCCTTTTCAGCCAGCATGTCCACGATCTTGCCTTTTCCCTCATCTCCCCATTGGGTGCCAACCACTACGATGTTAGCCACTTTTTGCTCCTTGTCTTTTTAGACGGAAAAATTCCTGCATGATCGTCCGGCACGCCTCTTCGCACACTCCGGAAACGATCTCCGGATGATGGTTCAAACCCGGGTCGGACGCAAAGTCGTACAAGGATCCGCAGGCGCCCCATTTGGGGTCCGGCGCTCCGAAAACCACCTTGCTGACGCGGGCGTGAATCACAGCGCCCATGCACATGATGCAGGGTTCTACGGTGCAGTATAGCACACTGTTTAACAACCTGTAATTGCCGATAACCCGGCCCGCTTCCCGCAGAGCCAGGATTTCCCCATGGGCGGCGGCGTCGTTCAGACCAATGGTCCGGTTGTGCGCCTTGATGATAAGGTCCTGATCCGGCAATACAAGAACCGCGCCCACGGGAACCTCGTCTTCATCCCATGCCGTTTTGGCCTCGTCAAGAGCCATTTGCATGTATTTGGAATGTTTTTCCATAAAAATCCTTTGTCAGGAAACAATTTTTTTTCGTCCCCGATATTTTCACCCTAATAGGGGCTTGACAAAAGGCATGAAAGAGAATAATTCAGTCCCAGTTTTTGCGCCCGTAGCTCAGCTGGATAGAGTGCCGGACTACGAATCCGTAGGTCGCAGGTTCGAATCCTGCCGGGCGTACCAAAAATAACAGGGGTCGGCCCAAGCGGGCTGATCCCTTTTGTTTTTCAGGCCTCTACAGCCTCGTTCAATCCCCTTATGTCCGCCCAGGCCCTTTCCACCGCCGCATTTACAACCGAATCTTTGAATCCCAAAACCCCGAGCCCTAATAATTAAGGATATACACCTTTCGCCGCGGAGCGTCCATAGCCTTTAGGCGGGCACACCCTAAGCCATCCCGCTGTTGAGCAATTGAAAATGATCTGCAATCACCGCATTAAATATTTTCCTGTTGCTTGCTTTCCGTATCGTTATTTTAGGATAAAGCGATAAGCTAAAATAAAAGAGAACCATATTTGAGGGGAAAGTCAGACGCTCATGTGCAGTTCGAGCCCCCCCCTTCTTGCGAGCATTTTTACAGGTACGCGGATTTCATCGAGATTTTAAGTCGCGGCGCCGAGATTCCGGACTGATACGAGCATCCGGCATCCAATCCGTAGGTCTTAGGTTTGAATCCTGCCGGGCGCACTAAAAACAACAGGAATCGGCCCAAGCGGGCTGATCCCTGTTGTTTTTTGCGGCCTCTTTCTTTTCCGCATGTTCGGCAGGCTAAAATTATCCGTCCGCCGGATCTATGCCTGAAGCGACTTAATGACGGCCATGCAATCCTCCAGCTTCATGATCTTGGGGACCGGATAGTTGGGGTTGCACTCGCTCAATGCGCGCTCGGCAATCAGCGGGATGTCTTCATCCTTAATTTGCTCGAACTTCTCGGGAATCCCGATTCGCTTATTGAGATCCCTGAGGGCTTGAATAAATGCGTTGGCTTTTTGGGCTTTGTCCATGCCGGCGGCGCTGATGCCGGTCATGTCGGCAAGCTCCGCCAACTGTTTGTGGATTATTTTGCCATACCAATCGAGCACATAAGGCAGGATGACCGACATGGCCAGGCCGTGGGGAATGCCGTACATGCCGCCGAGATTGTGGCCTATGGTGTGGACGTTGCCCACGCCCCCGCGGGTAAAGGCGACCCCGGCTTCATAGGCCGCGCGCAGCATCTGGCCACGGGCTTCCACGTCTTGGCCGTTATTATAGGCTTTTTCGATATTGTCGAAAATGAGCTGGATGGCCTTTATGGCTTTGAGGCGCGTACTTTCGTTATTATAAAACTTGCCGATATAGGACTCCACAGCGTGCGTCATGGCGTCCATACCTGTCGTAGACGTGATGTGCGGAGGCAGGTCCAGCGTCAGCATGGGGTCCAAAACCGCGTACCGCGGCCGGAGGACGAAGTCCCCCACCGGAAATTTTTCGTGGGTTTCAGGATTGGACACCACCGCTGCGATGGTTGTCTCGGAGCCGGTGCCGGCGGTTGTAGGCACCGCAAAAAGCATAGGCGGAAGCAAAGAGCCCATTCTCAAAGCAGGAAGGATCACCTTGAACAGCCCCTTCATCTTAACCACCGAACGCCCGGGACGGGCCACCCGTGCGCCTGTCACTTTGGCGCAATCCATGGGAGATCCGCCGCCGAACGCAATGATGGCCTGGCATTTGTTCGCGTTGTATACATCCAGCGCGCCTTCAATGTTTGCAATGGTCGGATTGGGCTGCACCTGGTCGTAAACGAAATATTGAATGCCGGCCGCCTTCAAAGCCTCAAAAAGCGTGTCGAGCAGGTTCAGTCCCATGAGCACCGCGTCCGTGACCACCAAAACCCTTTCAAACCCCTTTTCCTTAATAACAGCGGGAAGTTTCTTAACGCTGTCCGGGCCGTCTATGATTTCCGGCTCGAGCCAGGGAGACACTTTCATCCCCAACCCCAATCCGTATTGATAAGTCCGGTAGTAAGCCTTTTTTAATTGCCAGATCATGATCCCCCTCCTTAAAGTTAAGTTGCAAGCCGATTCTATCCGGTATACTTGGCATGCCTCGCGCCGGCATCGGCAATGACGGCGGTCCCCTCCGGCTTGCGGCGAAGCGGCTTCCGCCGTTCCGCCAGGATTAAACAGCTCGGTTACGCCTCTGAAAGGCGTTCATTTCGACTGGTGTTAACATAAAAAAAACGATGCCGCCACTGGCCGGTCAAAGCGGGAATTCTTTGATAGAAAAAATACGTCTTCCCGGCCTATCTGCCTAAATTACTTCCAGAAAATAACCCCTGAAAACTGGAATTCCGGTGTAAATATGGAACACCCCTGTCAAAAGCGGAAAAGGCGCGCTCATAAAGGGCCGGTCGCAAATAAAGGGCTTTTGAGAGACATCCAGAATAACAAAATATATCCACTGTGGACATTTCATATCTTGTACATAGGATTTTAATGCATAGCTCAGCCATGGTGCGCTCTTCTTGAAATATTCGAATTGAGAACTTTTGGAAGGCGGATAAGACAGCAAAATATAATTATTTCAGCATGATAAAAAATAAATTGTGATCGGCGACATCTCTTAACAACGCATAAACCGTAGATGCAGTAACTTAAATTTCATATTAGGAAGTCGGTCTTTGGTTGACTTTTAAACCTCTTTTCCAGGCCGCCAAAAGTCAACCAAAGACTTGACCCCTTATTACAGAGTTTCCTTGACCTGGATCATCAAGGCCTGGCCTTCGGCGCAGACCATGCCCTCGGCGATCAAGTCCACGCCGATGGTCACTTTGCGGCCCTTGATTTCCAATACCTTGCCCCGAAGCTCGATCTCCGCGCCAATGGGCGTGGGCGCCTTAAAATTCACATTCAAATTGGCGGTGACAAACCGGGGCATGGTCTCCCGGGTCATTTCCTGGCCCAGCTCCTTGATCTTGGCGGCAGCGGCCGTGCCAGCAGCATGGCAGTCGATGAGCGAGGCGATAAGCCCGCCGTAAACAATGTGCTTCATCCCGCCGGTGTAATAATCCCGGGGGTGGATGCGGCACACGCTTTCTTCGCCGTCCCAATAGCTTTTGATCTGCATGCCGTGCTCGTTCAGCCTGCCGCAGCCGTAGCAATGGGAGTAATCGTCCGGATAAAAGTCCTGAAAAGCCTCTAATTTGTCTTCCATGTGCAAACCCTTCCGTAAAAATAATGGTGGTGAAAAATAAAATTATAGCATGTTCACCGGGTCAACATCAATGACGGCGGTGGGGCCTTTGGCCCCGGCCTTGCTTTGGATGATCCGGTTCACCTGCCTCAGGTATGCCCGAAAGGCCTTGTGATCCAACCCCTTCAAAAGCATTTGCCACCGGTGCATGCGAGCGATCCGCGCAATGGGCGACGGGATGGGCCCCAACACCTGGACGGAATTCTTAAAGGCTTTTTCAGCCCATAGGAGCTTGCGGCATTCCTCGCCTATGGAATTGGCGAAGGCGCCGGTCTCCTTGGAATCCTCCCCGGTGAAGCGGATTTGCGCCAGCCGGGCGAAAGGGGGATATTTCAATTGATGCCGGAACTTTAGCTCTTCGTTGCAAAAGGCGTCATAATCGTTGGCGCAGGCCGTAGTGATGCAAAAATGCTCCGGGTTGTAGGTCTGGAGCACCACCCGGCCGGGCTTTTCGCCGCGGCCCGCCCTGCCCGCCACCTGGGCCAATAGCTGGAAGGTCCGCTCCCCGGCCCGGAAGTCCGGAAATCCCATGGAGAGGTCCGCGCACACCACGCCCACGAGGGTGATGTTGGGAAAGTCATGCCCTTTGGTGATCATCTGGGTGCCCACCACGATGTCCGTGGTTTTTTCTCGCAGGCCCTTCAAAACCGAGACCAGCCCGCCTTTTTTCGCGGCCGTGTCCCGGTCCAGCCGGCCTATGCTGGCTTGCGGAAACATGGACCGGAGGGAGTCTTCCACCTTTTCCGTGCCCATGCCCATCATCTTAAGTTTGCGGGAGCCGCACGAGGGGCAGCCTTTTGTTATGTCCTGGCAAAAGCCGCAGTAGTGGCACTGGAAGCAGCCGTCCTCCTGGTGATAGGTCAGGGACACGTCGCAATGAGCGCAGGTTATGGTTCCGCCGCACTCCAGGCAGACCGGAAAATTGGCGAACCCGCGGCGATTGAGGAAAAGCAGGGCCTGTTCGTTTTTCGCCAGGGTTTCAGTCAGATGATGTTTAAGCACGTCGGTCAAAAGGGAGCGATTTTGACCTGTGGTTGTGTTGCGGAGATCCACCAGGGTGACTTCCGGGAAAGGCCGCTCCGCCACCCGGTTTTTGATGCTGATCTTTTGGAATTTGCCGTTGGCGCAATTATGCCGCGAGGATATGGACGGCGTGGCCGATCCCAGCACGGTCACGGCTTTTTCCATGTGGCATCGCATGACCGCCAGGTCCCGGGCCTGATACCGCAAGCGGCTGTCCTGTTTGTAGGATTCGTCGTGCTCCTCGTCCACAATGACCAACCCGAGATTTTTCACCGGCGCGAAAATGGACGAACGCGCGCCTAAAGCGATGGGCGCCTGGCCCCGGACGATGCGCATCCACTGGTCCAGGCGTTCGCCGTCGGTCAGGCCCGAGTGGAGCACCGCCACTTTTTCGCCGAATCGGGCCAAAAAGCGCCTTTGCATCTGGGAAATCAAGGCGATCTCCGGCACCAGCACAATGACCGAAAGGCCTTGCTCCAGGGCTTTTTCCACGCACCGGAGATACACCTCGGTCTTGCCGCTGCCGGTCACGCCGTGGAGGAGGATGGATTTGTATCCCCGGCCCAGGGCTTGCGTGATTTCCTTGTATGCGACCTCCTGCTCGGAGGTGAGGGTGAAGCGGGTTTCGTCGGGCGGGATGGGCTCGCCGAAGGGATCGCGGTAGACCTCTTTTTCAAACACCTGGATTTCCCCGGCCTCCTCCATCTCCCAAATCCAACGGGGCGCGGACGGAACCTCCTTTTTCAGGGCCCGCATGGCCATTTCCCCGTCTTTGGGAAGAATTTCCAGGATCTTGTGCCGGGATTTCTGCCGGGCCGGGGCGTCGCTTTTATCTTTCAAGGCTTTTATATAGGTTTCGGTCTTGGAGCGGACCCGGCCCTTTTGCATGACCCGGTTGATCTCCACAAAGCCTTTACGCTGCATGGTCAAAATGGTGGAGACCGAAGCGCCTTTGCCCGCCTTTTTGACCAATTGATTCTGGGCAGTGGCGCCCGCAGTCAGCAAAATTTCCAGAAACCGCTGTTCCTTGGGGTTGGCCTGGCCGGCTTCCAGGGCTTTTTCCCCTTCAGGCAGGATTTGCACCATGGCCAGTTCCAGGTGGTTAACGCCGGAAGGCAGGGATTCCTTGATGGTCAGGCCCAGAGGATAGAGGTAATAATCGGCCAGCCACCGGAAAAGGGGAACCATGGCTTCGGGAAACAGGGGGAGCTCGTCCAGGATATCCAGGATGGACCGGGCTTTAAAGCCCTCGGGCTTGGGTGCAGGCCCCAGGATATAGCCCGTGACCCTGCGCCGCCCCATGGGGACCAGCACCCTCTTGCCGGGCTCGGCAAGGGGCGCCTGATCCTGGGGCAGCTTGTAGGTCAGGGTTTGCTCCAGAGGCGCGGCGACAGCCACCTCCAGATAGGCATCCTGAGGTTGGGAGGCGCCCCGTCTGACTCCCGGTTCCTTCACTTGGCGGTTGCGCCCGTGAATTCGCCGTCTTTATAAATGACCAGGGACTCGCCGGATTTCAGGTGCGCGGTGACGGTTTTCTTTTCCGTGTTCACCAGGTCCCAATGAAGGGCGGAGTCATTGAAGCCCAATTTCTTTTTCAGGTCGGCGTCCAGTTCCTTGGCGTCCCCGGAGTAGGTGTCGGCGTAGGAGGCTCCGATGGCCACGTGGCAGTTGCCGAACTTGCCGCCGTAGTTCTCGTCGAACAGGGTGTTGGCCATGAACTTGTCGATTTTGGAGAAGGTTCTGTCCGTCAGGGAGAATTCGCCCAAACGGCCCGCGCCTTTATCCATGGCCACTTGTTTTTTCACAAAATCCTCGCCCTGTTTGGCCGTAACCTTCACCACCTTGCCCTTGGAAAACTCCAGGCGGACGTCCTTGACGTAGTTTCCGCTCCGGAACGAGGGCTGATTGGCGAAATACACCCCTTCCGTTCCGCGCCAGTCCGGGGAGAGAAAAAGCTCGAAGCTGGGAATGTTATGGCCGGAAATGCCGATCCAGCGGCGTTTTTCGCCTGGATCGACCTTGAGGTCCGTATTGGCGGATTTTACCTGGTAATAATCCACATCCATCCCGTTAAGCCAGGCCTTGAGGCTGGTGGCGCGATTGAACAGCTTTTGCCATTCCTTGGCCGGGTCGTCGTGATCCAGCAGGCAGGCTTTGATCCACTGCTCGGTGTAGGCTTTCAGGGACAATTTGGCCTGCTTGGCCAGTTCCTGAGTCGGGACAATGCCCAAGGTCCAGCCGAAGGCGCCGTCCTGCTCCCGTTTGTCCAGGATGTCCCGGAACGGCTTGCGGGCCACGGCGGCCTTGCCCATTTTGGAGGAGTCTATGTGCGCCAGATGGGTGAGAGACTCCGGGGCAATCAGGCTGATGCTGCCGTTGATGTTCTGAAAAAGCTCCTCGTCTCCCGGTGGGATGAACACCAGTTGCTTGTTGCTGGAAAGCTCGTAGAATTGCCGTTCCATGGTCGGGGTGTAGCTCATCCGGAGAATGGGGTTCATGCCCTGCTCCAAAAGCATGGCCTGGAGGACTTCGGCGGTTTCCATGGCGGCCCGGTCGTACCTGACTAAAATGGAGTCGCCTTTTTTGTATTTATCCACCCTGGCCGTGGTCAATCCCCACCAGAAAACCTGCGCATATTTCTTCAACAACTCAAGGTCCATACTCGCCTCCGTAAACAACGCCTTTTGCAGGCCTGTGCAGCTATTTGAAGTTCGGACGAAAACGCCATTATCGCTATGGTTAACCCGCCTTCTTGACAGGGTATCAATAGTTACATACTATCTTCCAGCAACGCAAGACCGCAAGCAATTTCCATAGATTAAAAGGGAGAAACCCATGAGCGATAATACCGAGACCCTGCTTATCAACGCCAACATCGAAATTCCCGTAGAGGCTCTGAAAACCATTGTGGCCAAGGCCAAGGAGGCTGTAGGCGCCGACGCCAAGGGAATATACCGGGTGGATACGTCCGAAGCGGTGAACAAAATCATCACCAAGTTCCTGGCCGAAAGGGACTTCATGGACTTTGTTTCCGACCTGACCAACTACCAGGAAAAATCCTGATTATGGCATCCAATATCCAGTACGAAAAGGACCTGAACGAATCCCAGTACGAGGCGGTAACCACCCTGGAGGGGCCCATGCTGGTCATCGCAGGGGCGGGCAGCGGCAAAACCCGCACCCTGACCTATCGGGTGGCCCGTCTGGTGGACTCCGGGGCGCCGCCGGCCCGCATCCTGCTTTTGACCTTCACACGCAAAGCCTCGGAGGAAATGCTCCGAAGGGCGGGCGTGCTTTTGGGCATGGACTGCGACGACGTCGCAGGCGGCACGTTTCACTCTTTTTCGCACCAGATGCTTAGGCGCTACGCCTTTAAGCTGGGCTTTGACCCGGGATTCGTCATCCTGGACAGGCCGGACTGCGAAGCGCTCATCGACCGTCTGAAAAAGGAATTGGTTCCCAAAGGCGTGAGGAACTTCCCTCGTAAAGGGACGGTCGCGTCCATTTTCAGCCGAAGCGCCAACACGGGCATGAGCGTGGAAAAAATCCTGTTTTCCGAATACAACCACTTCATTCCCCACAAAGACATCCTGGACGAGATGTACACCCAGTACGCCATGACCAAGTCCCAGGAAAACCTGATGGACTTTGACGACCTGTTGCTGCATATGCGCATTATGCTGGCCACGGAGCCGGAAATCCGGGACGTCATATCCAAAAAATACGATTACATCATGGTGGATGAGTACCAGGACACCAATCTGATTCAGGCGGACATCCTCAGATACCTGGGCGAGGGCCACCAGAACGTCATGGTGGTTGGGGACGACTGCCAAAGCATATACGGATTCCGGGGCGCCAACTTTGAAAACATCATGCGCTTTCCAGACGTGTTTCCGGGCACAAAAATCATCCGGCTTGAGGAGAATTACAGGTCCTACCAGCCCGTACTGGACGTGACCAACAAGATCGTCAAGCAGGCGACCAGAAAATACAGCAAGACCCTGTTCACCAATCTCCAGGGTGGGGCCGCGCCCGTCCTGGTAAGTACACGGGATGAGAATTCCCAGTCCCATTTCGTGGTGGACGAAATCAAGAGGCTGCAAAGCCAGGAGATTCCCTTGCGGGAGATCGCCGTCCTGTTCCGGGCGGGGTATCAGTCCTTTGACCTGGAAGTGGAGCTGACCCGGGCGGGAATCAAATTCGTCAAATACGGGGGATTCAAGTTCATGGAATCCGCCCATATCAAGGACGCGCTGGTGCATTTGCGGATCGCCGCCTTTCCCACGGACAAGCTGAGCTGGCATCGCGCCCTTTTGCTGTTGAATAAAGTGGGCGCTAAAACCGCCCAGACCTTGTCGGATAAAATCTGCTCCGGCCCGGGCCTGGCCGCCGTCAAGCCTGCGCCTTCATACAAATCCGGGTTTAATGCTTTGCGGGATTTGATCAAGGATATTTCCCGGCCCGGACAAAAGGTGGCGGACGTCGGCAAGAAGGTTTTGGAGTACTACCGTCCCTATTTGGAGAGCAACTTTGACAACTGGCCCAAACGCCAAAAGGATCTGGACCAGCTTGTCTCCATGATGGAGCGTTACGGCGCCGATCTTGCCAAGTTTATTCACGACGTCACCCTGGAGCCTCCCACCAGCACAGTGGAAGACGTCCTGGCTGTGGGCGAAGCCCCGCCGGACCGCATGGTCCTTTCCACCATCCATTCGGCCAAGGGCCTGGAATGGGAGGCGGTGTTCGTCATATGGACCTTGGACGGCCGGTTTCCTTCGCGCCAGGCCGTGGCCAAAGAGGGCGAAAGCCTGGAAGAGGAGCTTCGCCTGATGTACGTGGCGGCCACCAGGGCGAAAAAGGAGCTGTTTTTCGTGCATCCCACGGATGTTTTCGACGCGGCGTCCATGACCTATTTGTATCGCCCCTCCCGGTTTTTGGAACGGCTTCCAAGAACGGTGTTGAGGAGGGAGTCGTACTAACCCCTTATCAAAATTACGATCATCCGGAGGAACCATGCGCAATTTTTCAAAAAAATCCCGCATGACCACAGTTGTGATTTTGACGTTCATTTGTACGGCCGGATTCCTGGTAAGCGTATGTTTTGCGGAGGACGTCAAGGGCGGCCTTGGCCTGGACGCCGATGTTGTGGTGGGCGGCAGCGGTTCCGCGTTGGGCGCATTCAGCCTTTTGGCGGAAGCCTATATGGCCGAGCATCCCGGAGTTTCCGTCAAGGTTTTGCCAAGCCTGGGCAGCGGCGGGGGAATTAAGGCTTTGGCCAAAAAACGCATCGACTTCAGCCTGAGCGTGCGGCCTTTAAAGGACAAGGAAAAGGCGCAGGGGCTCTGGCAAAAGATCTACGCCAGGGCGCCCTTTGTTTTTGCAACCACTGCGGCTTCCTCCGGCGAAAGTATTACGTACCAGCAACTGGAGGGAATTTATTCGGGCGACATCCAGTCCTGGCCGGACGGCGGCCCGATCCACCTGATTGTGCGCCCCGCTCAGGAGTCTGACACACTATACATCAAATCCATGACTCCTGAACTGGATAAAGCAGTAGACAAGGCCCTTGCCCGTCGTGGTATGATGTTCGCCGTAACGGATCAGGATACCGCAGACTTGCTGGAATCCAATAAAGGGGCGCTCGCCTCCTTGTCCTTGGGGCAAATCATGGCCGAGAAAAGAGCGGTGAATATTCTTTCCCTGGAAGGCGCTCCGCCCCTGATAGACGGCAAGGTCAATCCCGAATATCCTTATTTCAAAACCTATTACATGATATTCAGGCCCGGCATGAGTCCTGCGGCCCGGCAATTTGCAGACTTTGTTTTTTCCGACAGGGGAGTAAAAATTCTGGAGGACACGGGCCACCTAAGGCCTTAGCAACCTATTGAGAGGCCTATGTCTGATCGCATCAGCGCTATCACAACACTTATCGCCGCCATCATATCCGGCGTGATCGCGCTGGGAACCCCCCTTGTGTATTTCGCCACCGCTTACCAGCACGAAAAAGCCGTTGTCAGCACTGCCGCTGAAATCACCACGCGCATGGTCAGCAACTTCGCCGCCCAGTATCCGGGGCTTTGGCCTTTTATGGAGTACCGGATAGAGGAGGTTCTATACCGCAGCGGCGGCGACGTGCCGGAAGGCGTGTCCAAACAGATTCTGGATAAAGACAACAACGTGGTGCTGGACATTCCCCATGAAGCGCCTTTTCCCGCCATCACCCTGGAAAAGCGTTTCTGGATATCCGGCCAGCCAGTGGGCGCGGTGGTCCTAAAACGCTCTTACCGGGGATTGTTGAAAAAAACGGCCGTTGCCGTATTGGTTGGGCTGTTGGCCGGGCTCATGAGCTTTTTGGCCCTGCGCCGCCTGCCCATAAGCGCCCTGAACAAAGCCCTGGCCGATCTTTACGAAGAAAAGGAAAAAACCAGCGCCATATTAAAAGGGATCGGAGACGCGGTCATCACCATTGATAGAGACCTCTGCGTGCTCACGGCCAACATGAGAGCGGAGATCGTCCTTGGCGCCGCCCAGGAGGTTTTGGCCGGAAAATCCATGGAAAGCCTTTTTTCCGCCGACGCGTTCGAACATGCGGAACTGCTGCCCTCTTTTTTCAGGCGGGTCACTGCCCAGGGCGAAATTCTTGTTTTTCCCAACGACATTATTCGGAAGCAGGGAGGAAGGGAATTTTTCAGCCTGAGCGGCGCCCCCATACGGGATAAACGCGGGGTGATTACGGGCGGCGTTTTTGTGATTCGGGACGTCACGCAGCATCATCAGTTCCAGGAGGAGCAGCTTAAGCTGCAGCAGATGGAGTCTCTTGGAGTACTTGCCGGAGGCATAGCCCACGACTTCAACAATCTGCTTTCCCTGATCCTTGGCAATGCGGAGCTGGTGGCTGTAGACATGGCCCCGGACGACCCTAATAAGAAAATGCTTTTAAATGCGTGCGAATCCATTGAACACGCCCGCAGCCTGACCGGACGGCTTCTGACCTTTTCCTCCGGCGGCGCGCCTTTGCAGGAGGAAATCAATATTTCCCAGCTTATAAAGCAGCGGGCCGACTCTCTTTTGGCGGGCTCCAACATTCGGGTGCATTACAACATGCTGCCCAGCATCTTTCCCGTTTCTGCAGACGTTGTGCAGATGGGACAGGTCGTCCAGAACATTGTATTAAACGCTAAGGAAGCTATGCCAGATGGGGGGGATCTGAAAATTTCCGCCGAAAATGTGATCCTGGAGGAAAACAACCTTCTTACCCTGCCGCCCGGCGCTTACGTCCGAATTTCCTTTTCCGACACAGGTCCGGGCATCTCCCTCGAAAACCGATCCCGCATTTTCGAGCCGTATTTTTCCACCAAAACCCGAGGAACCCAAAAAGGAATGGGCCTGGGCCTTGCCACGTGCCTGTCCATCATAAAAAAGCACGGAGGCGCCCTCAGCGTGGAGTCCAACCCGGAAAAGGGCGCTGTTTTTCACGTGATTCTTCCCGCCATTTAAAGCTCCCTTGCATTGCTCGCCCGATTGATTTAAATAAACGGCAATACGCATGTAAAACGTAAATAATCCGCAACGCCTTGGAAAGCCCATGCCCAATAATCGATTCGACTCCGTATTCGGCGAGGAATGCCTCCGGGTCTATTCCAGCAACAGCCTGCAAACTCTGGCCGCCCAACTGGCGAAGTTGCTGGTCAAAGATCCTTTGCCGCCTTTGGAGCAGGAAATCGTTTTGACCCAAAATCCGGTGATGGGCCGATGGCTTTACCTGGAAATGGCGAAAATCAACGGCGCATGCGCAAACCTCCGGGTTACGCTGCCCAATGCGTACATGCACGAACTGTTCGCCAGCGTAATTCCTCCCATGGAAAACGAGGAGCAGTCCCCATTCTCCCCCTGGGCCATGACATGGCGGATCATGGACGCTTTGGCCCGGTTTATGGAAGAACCGCCGTTTACGGAAATCCAACGCTATCTGCAGGACGACCCGGACGGCCGCAAGCAGTTCGGCCTGAGCAGACGCATCGCCGGAGTGTTTGACGGGTATATGCTGTTTCGGCCGGAAATGATTTTGAACTGGGACCACGGCAAGGGCGGGCATTGGCAGGCCATTTTGTGGCGGGAAATCAGCCAGGGTTTTAACAACCGGCACCGGCCTGGCCTGCGTACGGATTTTTTCAAGGCGCTCAGGTCCGGCAAATCCCGTCCAGGCGTCCTGCCCAAAAGAATTTCGCTTTTCGGCGTTTGGGGCATGCCCCCTTTCCACCTGGACGTTTTCTCCGGCGTGGGGCGTATGCTGCCCGTGTATCTTTTTCACGTAAATCCCTGCAAGGAATACTGGGCTCACGCCTTTTCGGACAAGCAAATCACCCGGATTACCACCCGGAGCCCGTTCACCCGTCCCGAAGAATTGTACCTGGAAAAAGGCAACGCCCTGTTGGCGTCCCTGGGCGGAGTGGGTCGGGATTTTCTGGGCTTGGTCGCCGGGCTGGATTGCCATCCCCAGGAACTGTACGAGTCTCCGGACCACACGTCCCTATTGGGCATGATCCAGGGGGAGATTCTGGAATTCAAGGAAGAGGATGGACGGAAAACGCAGGAAAAGGCGCGGCCGCTTCCTGGAGACCGCTCCCTGGCGATCCATAACTGCCACAGCCCCATGCGGGAAATGGAAGTCTTGTACGATCATATCCTAAAGTATTTGGACGAAGACCCGGACCTGGACCCGCAGGACATCATGGTCATGGCGCCGGATATGGACAAATTCGCGCCCTATGTGGAAGCGGTTTTCGCCTCGCCCGGCCCAGGGGGAATTCGCCTGCCTTATTGCATCGCTCACAAGGAAGTCCGCACGGTCAGCCCCAGCGTGAACGCTTTTCTGGAAATCTTTGACCTTTGCCAAAGCCGGTTTGAGGCGGCGGCCGTCTTGGATCTGGCCGGTCTCCCCGCCGTGGCGGAGAAGTTCGGCTTTTCGGAGCAGGATCTGGAAACCCTGGCCCGGTGGATCGCCAAGACCAGGGTGCGATGGGGCGCCAACGCAGACAGCCGCAAGGCTCTGGGCCTGCCCGCCACCGGGGATAACACCTGGGAAAGCGGCCTGGACCGCCTGATGCTTGGCTACGCCATGTCGGGCCTGGACGAAGAGTTTTTTCAGAACATCAGCCCCTTTGGGGATCTGGCTATGGAAGACGCCCCTTTATTGGGACGGTTTGCAGAGTTTACCGAAGCCCTGTTTCAACTCTCCCGAAAACTGGAAAAAAGCCACGAAATCCAGGAATGGGTGAAAATCCTGGAAGGCGTCGTTCAGGAATTTTTAAGCCCCGACGCGGAAGACCTGCACCTGTTGCAAATCGCCTTGTCCAAGACCGCCAAGGCCCAATCCGAACAGGGATATGATCGGGAGGTTGCCGCGGCCGTGGTCAAGGCGGCGGTCGCCGGGCTGCTGGAGCAAAGTTCGCCCAGCGGCAGCATTTTAAGGCGGGGCGTTAACTTTTGCTCCATCGCCCAGGGGGCTGGAATTCCCGCCAAGGTCATCTGTCTGGTGGGCATGGACGACGGGGCTTTTCCCAGGCAGGACGGAGGCATGGGCTTCGACTATATGGCCCGGTCGCCCAAACGCGGGGATCGGTCTCCCCGGGGAGATGACCGGTTTTCCTTTTTGCAGGCGATCATTAACGCACAAAGCAGGCTGCATATTTCGTTTACCGGCCAGGGGATTCAGGACAACGCGGCCTTGTGCCCCTCCCCTTTGGTGAGCGAATTGATCGACTACGTGGAGGCGGGATTCGACCTTTCCGGCTCCGGGCCGCTTGTGGTCGTCCACAAGTTACAGCCTTTTTCTCCGGATTATTTTTCGGGCCAATGCCCCGGTCTTTTCAGCTTCTCCAGACAATATAGCCAGGCGGCGGACATTTTGCAGCGCGGGGAAAAGCAATCCCGGCAATTTTTCTCCCAACCCCTGGAAGAGCCCGAAGCCCAGGATAAGAGTATTTCTCTGGAGGCTTTGTGCGCTTTCTTTCGCATGCCGTCGAAGTCTATTCTCAGGGACAGGGTGGGCGTCTTTCTGGACGCATACACGGAAGCCATGGACAGCGCCGAGGCTTTCAGCCTGGGCGGCCTGGAAAGGCACGTCCTGGCCGGAAAAATGGTTGAAAAGCGGGTTCAAGGGCGATCCTCCCTGGACTTGTACGCCCTGGCCAAGGCGCAGGGGGAGCTGCCCCACGGCAATGTAGGGGCCTTTGCCTTCAACCAACTGGAAAACCAAATAAGCCCATTCGCCCGTAAAGCGGAAGCAATGCTGAGCGAGGCGAACCAGCGATTGGACGCCGACGTCATGGCGGGCGAATGGAAAATCCACGGCAGGCTGTTCCCTCTGGGCCTGAAAGGGCTCATCCTGTACCGCACGGCCTCGGCCAAGGCGTTTGACCGGCTTAACGCCTGGATACGGCATCTTTTTTTGTGCGCGGTCAGGCCGGGCTTTGAAAACACAAGCCTGTTTGCGGGAACGGACGCTATCTATTACTACGACAATGTGAAGCAAAACGCGGCGGTAACCCGGCTGGCGGCCCTGGCGGGAGTCTATGACAAAGGCATGGAGTTTCCGGCGCCGTTCTTTCCCGAAACCTCTTTCGCCTACGCCCAAAGCATGTTCAAGACCGACGACGTGGGCCAGGCAATGAAGGCGGCCAGGAATAAATGGGGGCCGGACTTTTTCGGCCGGGGAGAGGCCTTGGACTCGTATGCCGCGCTTTGTTTTGAAGGATGCGATCCCCTATCCCGGGAATTCCGGGACCTGGCCGTTGAAATATATGCGCCCATGCTGGAATGCGAACGGAAAGGAGGGCGATGATGACGAAATCGCGTGAAGTTCAATTCGCCCCCCTGGAAGGCGTGAACCTGATCGAAGCCTCGGCCGGTACGGGCAAGACCTACACCCTCACAAGCCTCTATATCCGGCTGCTTATTGAAAAAGGCCTGCTGGTGGATCAAATCCTTGTGGTGACCTTTACCGTGGCCGCCACCCAGGAATTGAAGGACCGCATACGCAATCGTTTGAAAATCGCCAGGGACGCCTTTGACGGCAAGGAGGTTGACGACGACCTTGTTCAAGCCGTGGTGAAAAAGCACAACAATCCCCAAAGCAGGCTTCGGGTGGAGGACGCCATCCGTCGTTTTGACGAGGCGGCGGTGTTCACCATCCATGGTTTCTGCCAGCGGGTTTTGGGGGAGAACGCCTTTGAATCCGGGGCTTCCTTTGATGCGGACTTAGTTACGGACAACCAGGATTTTTTGGTGGAAATCGCCCGGGATTTCTGGCGCAGGGAATTCTATGAAGCTCCTGAACTGATCATCGCCTACGCCATGCATCGAACCCGCACGCCGGAATATTATGCAAGGCTGCTGGAATACACGGCCAAATACCCGGGAATCAGAATTATCCCCCAGACGGAAAAGCCTGAGTTTTCTGCCTTGGACGGTTTTAAGGCGGCGCGGAAAAAAGTCGCTGACGCATGGCCGACCAACCGGGATCAGGTGCTGGCCGTGTTTGAATCCGGGGATTTGAAGGCCAATCAATACGGCAAGCCGGATTCGGGCAAGGCCCAGGTGTTCGCCCAGGCCATGGACGACTATTTGCAGGCTGGAGAGCCGGGCTTTCCCCTGTTCCTTCAGTTTAAGTATTTCTGCGCGGACACGGTGCAAAAGGCGGGCAAAAAAGGATGCGAAATTCCTGAGCTGGCCTTTTTCAACGACTGCCAGGATTTGCACGACGCCGGGGAGGAAATGGAGCGGGATTTGGAGCAATACCTGCTCTATCTGGATCAGGAGGTTTTCCGGTTCGCCGAAAAAGCCGAGCCGGAACGGAAGAGCGCCAAGAACATCCGGTTTTTCAACGATTTGGTGCTTGGCTTTCAAAAAGCCCTATCCGGCCCCATGGGTCCGGCCCTGGCCGACGCCGTGCGTAAAAAGTATCAGGCCGCCCTCATTGACGAATTTCAGGATACGGACGCTGCGCAATACGATATTTTCTACACCCTGTTCGCCGGAAGGCGGCAGGCGCTGTTTTTAATTGGAGATCCCAAGCAGGCTATTTACGGCTTTCGGGGCGCGGACTTGTTTTCCTATCTCCAGGCCTCCAGAAACGTGGAGGAAAGCTACAGCCTGGAAAACAACTGGCGGTCTTCGCCCCAGCTCATCCGGGGGGTGAACGCTGTTTTTTCGCGCAATCCCCAGGCCTTTGTGCTGGACGGCATCGAGTTCAAAAACGTCAGGCCAAAGCCCGGCGTGAACCCGGCCCTGCCCTTAGAAAAGGGGCAAACGCCGCCCCTGGAAATCTGGGCCGTAGCGCCCAAGGACGATAAAGCCGTCACCATAGGCGAGGTGCAGGACATTGCAGTTCGGGCCGTGGCTTCGGAAATCTCCCGGCTGCTCGGACAGGGGGACTTTTCGCCCGGCGATATTGCAGTGCTGGTGCGGTCCAACATGCAGGCCCAGGCCGTGCGGGACGGGCTCCGTCAGGCGGGCGTCCATAGCGTATTGAACCGGACCGGAGACCTGTTTGAAACGCCTGAGGCGGTGGAAATGCGACGGGTCATGACTGCGGCAGCCGCCAATCGGCTGCAGAACGTCAAGGCGGCGCTATCCGTCAGCTTTTTGGGCTGGACCGCCGAGGAGCTTGATCGGCTGGCCCCGGGCGAGGAGGTGGTGGAAAAGGTCCTGACCTTGTTCTCCGATCTGCACGAGATCTGGCAAAAATCCGGATTCATGCGGATGTTCACCTATTTTATGCACAATAAGGAGCTTCCCTCCGCCGTTTTAACCCTGCCTGAAGGAGAGCGTCGCCTGACCAACATTGTGCACCTTGCCGAAGTTTTGCATCAGGCGGAAAAAGAGCGAAAGCTGGGCGTATCAGGTCTCATCAAGTGGCTGGACCGGCAAATGGACCCGTCTTCGCCCCGGATGGACGAACATCAGCTTCGGCTGGAAAGCGACGCCCAGGCCGTCCAGGTTGTGACCATGCACGGCAGCAAGGGGCTGGAGTTCCCCGTGGTCTTCTGCCCGTTCATGTGGCAGGAGTCCGAACCGCGCAAAGGGACGCCTCTGACTTTTCACGACCCGGATCAGGACGAACGCCTTACCCTGGATCTTCGCGCCGAGGATTCGCCCCATCGGGAGCAGGCCAAGCTGGAAAACGTTGCGGAAAACGTGCGTCTGGCATACGTGGCCCTGACCCGCGCCAAGGATCGCTGTTACATGCTTTGGGGGGCCATCAACAAGGCCCAGACCTCCGCCCCCGCCTATCTTCTCCATGGGGGCGCCGTGAACGACGGCCGGGTGGAAATCCGGCTGAACTACAAAACCTTGTTCGAGGACCTTGAGGAGTTGGCGAAAGGCGCGGAAAACGCCATCGCCCTGACCTTGCCTCCCGAAGAAATTTATCCGGCGGCCTTTATGGCCGGTGGAGCAAACGCAGCCCTGGAAGCCTTGGAATTTAAGGCCAGGCCGGACCTGACATGGAGCGTCACCAGTTTTTCCGCCCTGTCCATGGATCAGCCCGGCAGGAACGAGCCCGGCGCGGACGAGGCGGCGGCGCCGGGGCCTCAGGTGGAAATCGAGGACGAACCGGAAGAGGAAGCGGCCGACATCTTCGCCTTTCCCCGGGGGACCGGTCCGGGCATCATGCTCCACGATATTTTTGAAAACCTGGATTTTTTGGATCATGCGCCGAAAAAGGTCCTTGATTTGGTGCAGGACAAGCTGGAGGTGTACGGATTCGAAGACCAATGGGCTCAGCCGGTCGCCGGCATGGTGCAAAATGTGCTGTTCTGCCCCTTGGAAAAGGAGAGGCCGGACTTCACCCTAAGCCGCATTCCCATGACCGCACGATCCAACGAAATGGAGTTTTACTTCCCCATCAAGAAAATTACGCCCAAGGCTTTTGAAGGGATTTTCGGAAACGGCCTCCCCAAGGACCGGCCGGACCGGCTGCATTTTTCGCCGGTGAAAGGGTTTGTCCACGGCTTTATGGACATGGTGTTTTGCTTTGACGGCCGGTATTATATTGTGGACTGGAAGTCCAATCACCTAGGGAACGCGCCGGAGGAATACGGCCCGGAATCCCTGGCCCACGCCATGGTTCATCACAAGTACGACCTACAATATTTGCTGTACACCCTGGCCCTGGATTTGCACCTGGCCCAGCGCATCAAGGATTACGACTATGAAAAGCATTTCGGTGGAATTTTTTATATCTTCCTGCGCGGAGTGGATAAAAGCCTGGGGCCGGAATACGGAATTTTTCAAGACCGGCCGGGCCTGGACATGATCCAACGGCTGAAAGGCGCCCTGTTATGATCGAATTCGAAGCCATAGACGGTCAATTCGCCGCGTTTCTGCAGAAGCTGGCGGGCGGCTCAGACCCGGTGCTGCAATCGGCCGCGGCTCTGGTATCCCTGCGAACACGGGAAGGCCATACCTGCGTGGAGCTGAGTTCCGGGCTGGACCGGGACTGCCTGCTCAGCCCGGATTGCCCGGAAAATCCAGCGCAATGGATTGACGCCCTGGCGAATTCGCCGGTGGTCGGAGCGCCCGGGGAGTATCGGCCGCTCATCCTGGATCAGGCGGGCAGGCTGTATTTGCACCGGTATTACGAAGATCAGGCATTGACCGCAAAAAAAATTCTGGAGTGGAGCGTCCCGGACCCGGCGTATACGGACCAGGAACAGTTGGCGCAGGAACTGGATCGATTGTTCGCACCCTTGCCGAAAAATGAAACCGACTGGCAAAAGGCCGCTGCCGCCACGGCGGTGCTGCGCAAGTTTTCCGTGATCTCCGGCGGGCCGGGAACCGGCAAGACCACCATCGCCGCCCGGATCATCCACCTGCTTCTGTCCCTGGCGGACGGACGGCCGCCTTCCATCGCCATCTCCGCGCCCACGGGCAAGGCCGCGGCAAGGCTGCTGGAATCCCTGGGCAAAGAATTGAGCCGTTTGGGCGTTCCGCCGGGAATGGACGACGCCATCCCCAAAAGGGCCAAGACCATCCACCGGCTTATGGGCGCGCGGTTCAACTCAAGCCAGTTTATCCACAACGCGGACAACCCCATAAACGCAGACATCCTGATTGTGGACGAAGCCTCCATGGTGGAACTGTCCCTCATGGCCCGGCTTTTGGAAGCCCTGCCTGATCACGGCAAGCTGATCTTGCTGGGCGACAAGGACCAGTTGGCCTCCGTGGGGCCGGGCTCGGTCATGGGCGATATTTGCTCCGGCCCGGGTTCGCAGGCTTTCTCGCCGGAATGGGCCAAAGTTTTAGCCAAGGCCGCGGGACAGGCGATTCCTTCGGAGAATGGCCTGGCCCCCATAGCGGACGGAATCGTGCATCTGGTGAAAAACTACCGGTTCGCCAAGGATTCGGGCATCGGCGAACTGGCCGACTGCGTGGTCAGGGGCGACGCCGCAGGCGCGGCCGCCAGCCTGGAGAGCGGCGGGGAGATCATCTACGAACCCGTGAACAACCCGCGCACCCTGCCGGCCCTACTGGAAGAGCCTTTACGGGAGGGCTTTTTGCCATTCATTACGGCCAAAAATCCGGCCCAGGCCCTGGAAGCCTTCGGCGGATTCCGCGTCCTGTGCGGAGTGCGGCAAGGCCCCTGGGGCATGAACTCGGCCAACAGCCTGGTGGAGGACATCTTCGCCCGGGACGGTCTGATTTTGCTGCGGAATTATCCCTGGTACGAAAAAAGGCCGGTGGTGGTCAATCGCAACGACGCGGAAATGAATTTGTTTAACGGCGACCACGGCGTTTATATGGACGGCAAGGCGGCCTTTCCGGGCCTGCAGGAGGAGCTTCGGCATTACGCCAGATCCATGCTTCCCGCCCACGACACTGCCTTTGCCATGACCGTGCATAAAAGCCAAGGATCGGAATTTGAATCCGTACTGCTGATTCTGCCGGGGGAGAACTCGCCGGTGCTCACCAGGGAATTGCTTTATACGGCCGTCACCCGCACCCGGTCCAGGCTGCGGATCGTGGGCGCCATGCCCTCCATTAAAAAGGCGGTCCTAAGCCCCACCCGCCGGCCTTCCGGCTTGCAGGACGCATTGTGGAAAACGGAATAATTCATCCCATGGCGGCGGCGAGGATGCGGTTCAACTCCGGGAGAATAGCGGATATTTGCTGCTGATGCTCCGGAGGAATCATGAGCCCCGGCACAGGCTCGTTGTTCAGCAAATTTTCAACGCTTTGGCCGAAAGCAAGATATTGCAGGATCAGGGAGAAATTTCCGAACCTGCCGGGGCAGTCCAGGGCTTCCAAAGCCTGTAAAAAAACCTGGTTCACGGTCAACCAATAATCGTCCATTTCCGCAAACCCGCCGGGCTTGCAGCGCGAGGCCGACAGCATAACCCGGCATCCCAAAGGCCTGGCCGGATAAATGGAGCACACGCCGTCTTCCAAAAAAGGGCATGGATTGAAATGGTCCGGCTTGAACTCCTCGGGCGGCTCCTCGCGCTCCATGCATAAACGGGCCAGGCCGTTTGTGGTGACCGCCGGGGAGAACAACTCCCCTTCGTCTAAATTTGCAGGCAGGGTGCGGTTTTCCTTTTCCAAATAATCCAGGACGGCGCGGCCTTCCAGAGTGGTTGCGGTCACGTGGGTGGTGCAGCAGGAAGCGCAGCCTTTTTCGCAGGCCGTGGGCCAGGGCTCGATAATGCGGTCCAAGAGGGAGTACAAGCGCATGAGCGCCGTGTTTTTTTTGTCCATGTTAAACCTATTTCAAGCCCGGAAATAAGGGCAGTTGATCGTATTTTTCCAGGCATTTAAGGCAATATTTCTTTTTGCGGGCCATGGCCCGGCATACGGTCACAGCCACTTTTTGCTCCCGCTTTTCGCACCAGCGGAAGGTCGTGTCTTCCTTGTTGCCCTTTTCCTTTTCCATTTAAATCTGCGTCTATCCTTTGTTTTCGCTTTGTTTCCACTGCGAATTTACAAAATTTATAACCGCGTCTTCATATCCCGGCGCGTCCGGGCAATCGCTGTGCCCCGCCCCTTTGCCGATAAAAAGTTCGGCCTGCCCGGGTTTGAAGCGTTTTTCCATGGTGTACGCCATGGACAGGGGGAACTTTTCGTCAAACTCCCCATGGATGAGCAGCACGGGCATGAGCAGCTTGGGCGCCAGGTTGGCCGGGCTTTGTTCGTCGATCTGACGGCCGTACATGAGGCTCATCCAAAACAAAACCATGGGACCCAATAATATTCCAAAGGCCTTGCTGAAGCTGCTGTAAAGCAAAAACAGAGCCCGGCGGGTGTAGGAGTAGCATCCTTCCAGAATCAGCACGCGGACCTGCTCCCGGCGATTGTACGCGGCGATGATGGCGCCGCCCGCTCCGGCGGAATGGCCGTACAAAATCACCGGCTCTCCGATCCAATCCAGGACCGTCTCAATATCCTCGGCGAACTTGGCCGCCTGCATCCATTTTTGAGGGCTTGAATTGCCGTGATCCCGGGCGCTGTGCATGACTGTGGTGAAGCCCTGCTTGGCCAGAACCCGTGCGCGGGGCACCATGCGGTCCCGGTTGCGGCTCCAGCCGTGGGCCAGAACCACGATCCCCCTGCTCGGGCCGTCCGGGGCGATGCGCCAGACTTCCAAGGTTCCGCCGTTGACCGCTGGAATGCGCAGGTCCTCAATAGCTCCCCAGTCGGGATTTTCATGGACAGGCCGCCTGGGCATTTGATGCACCAAATAGGTGGCCGCCAAACTCAAAGCTACATAAAAAACAATCAGAATAATCCAAAACATAGAAGAAAAACCGTCCTGATACCGTAAAAAGCCGCCTTTGGCGAACCGAATTTCGTTTTGCAGAGTATTACGCCGCCAGGGGAGGAAGGTCAAGGCAAAGAATGGTTCGGCGGGGTTGTCCGGCAAATGGCATGGACGACGCAGGGGGAGGCTTTCCCATCCGTATAGTTTTTATCAATTGACGGGGGAGGCATCGGCTGAAAAAGGAGACAGCATCACTGAATGCTTTAATATTAATGATGAAGATGATAAATTGAGATTCATAAAATCGGGTTCCCTCGGTTTCAAGAGGGAAACACCCCAGGTTTCCAGGAGGTCTGTTTTTCTGCTGTATACAGCAATGGAATGCGCCAGTGACTTCGAATATCAGGAAAGACAAAATCGCCGATGCGCTTAGAGAGTTGCATCACGCCTTGATTAATACGCACGATTACGGTGAGTTCCCGCACATTCTCACTTCCGTCATAAACACGCTGTTTCCGGTGGACTGGATGGGGCTGTATACGTTCGGGCTTCCGCAAAACTCCTACAATGTGGCAACCAACCAAGGGCTTCCCTTTGATTGGAACGAAAAATACATAGAAGTCATGGAGCATGACCCGGTCAGGAAAAAGAGTTTAAGTCAGCCTGTGGGAGGCGCATGTATTTTTTCCCCCAAGGATTTCCACACAAACGAAGAAGCCGTCTATTGCTATGAAACATCCAAAAAATATACGGACACGTCCCAGTTTTTAACCCTTCACTGCGCCAGGACGCCCTCCATAGACTCCGGCATGGCTTTTTATCGAACCGACGAAAAATTCGCCTTTGAAGAAAGCGACCGGCAAACCCTGAAATACCTGAGCCCGTTTTTGGTTTCCTTATCCCATACCATGATGCTTTATGCGGAATTCGACCTGAAACGCGCCGCCCTGGAAACTGTCTGCAAAAGCCGCAAGGACTTGTATCTTTGCCTGGACGGCTGCCTGAATATAATCGATCTTCCCAAAGAAACCGAGGCGTTCTTAAGGCGATGTTTCAAGCATTCGGCCTGGAAAATCCTTCCTGAAGACATTTTGATATGGCTCAAAAGCGCCGTCGCCCCAAGGGGCGCCATCATCCCGGGCGCCGGCCCCTGGTCAACCACTTGCGTGCTCCCCGACATGGAACTGACAATAACCGCCCACGCCGTGGTTACGGAACAGCAAAGAACAGTCCTGGTGCTTCTGTTAAAGCCGCATGGACGCAAGGAGGATTTCTCCGTCCTCGCCAAAGACGGCTTAAGCCCCCGAGAGCAGGAAGTCCTATCCTACCTTCCCCTGGGATACTCCAACCTGCAAATCGCCCGAGCCATGAATATCGCGGAGGTCACCGTAAAAAAACACTTGAAAAACGCGTCAAGAAAGCTGGGTGCGTACGGCAGGACCGAAACCCTTTTCAACGCCATGAGACGAAAGTCCCTTTTGGAAAGCGCGTCCGTGTTCTGATGATTTTGGCGCCTGCGTTATGCGTGCGCACCCCTACGCCCGCCTTCCTGCGTTTGCACCGCCTTGATGCTCAGCATGCGATGCAAACGTAGAAAGCGCTTTTCCCTCTCCCTGACGCCAACCATCCCCCGCCAGCCGCACTTTTTCTGAATATAAAATAATAACCGTTCCGAGTGTGGAAAACAATTATCCTTTCGGATACCTTTTGGGAAAATCTGATGAGCAAACTGGTTGGACAGATGCGAAGTTGCTTTGCTGATATGTTGATTTTGGGGGGCGCGGGGACTGCGCAACTATATGCCGAGGAAACCTCGTAACTACGGCGCGGAGACCGCGCAACTACAAAAAACGGAATCGACAGAGGTTTTTCGCCCGCTGGCCGTCCCTGATTTCCAACATCTTCTCAGGTCGCGCCTTTTGTTGCTAACGCAACCCAGGCAATACACTACATTGCCTGGGCCACCCTCCCTCCAAGGGAGCGCGCAAACAGGCATTGAGGAGGAGACCGGTTTCAAGGAGGAGGGCTCGCCCTGCCGGTCTGTATTTGGGTAGCCCCGGCAGAGCAGTATCCTGCCGGGGTGCGCGAGCACATGTTTTTCAACCGCCTGCCCTGGCCAAAGCCGGGGAACTTACGCAATTGCATGGCGAGGGGACCTCGCAACTACACGGCGCGGAGACCGCGCAACTACACGGCGCGGAGACCGCGCAACTACAAAAAACGGAATCGACAGAGGTTTTTCGCCCGCTGGCCGTCCCTGATTTCCAACATCTTCTCAGGTCGCGCCTTTTGTTGCTAACGCAACCCAGGCAATATACTGCATTGCCTGGGCCACCCAGCGGCGGCATGGCGAGGGGACCGTACGGCTACAAAAAACGGCATCGAAACGGGGTCCTGTCTTTACGATATTATATAATGTTGGATTCCCACATAGGAATGATGACCCCGGGCGCGGCAGGCCGCGCCCTTTGGCGGGATTACTCTTCGTCGTCGCGGCCTTGGCGGCGCTGGCGGCGGGCGTCTTCCTTCCAGGAGCGCTTTTTGCGGCCGCCTTTTTTCTTAAAGCCTTTATCCCCCCCTTTACCCTTGCCGTAGCCCTTGCCGTAGCCGTCGTCCAGATCCATGGCGAAGGCGCCCATGGACAGGGCCGGATCCTCCGCGGGTTTGGGTTTGGCGGGTTTCTTGGCGGCCAGCATCTCCTCCACTTTGGGAAGCGGCGGCCCGGTAAAGCAGCCCTTGGGGATGAACTCCGCGGTCAAAAGCACTTCCCCGGCTTGCTCAAAGACCACGCCCAGTTCCTGAGCCATGGCCGTGTTGACGGTCAGGACAATGGGATTGCCATCCCGTCGCTTTCCGATGCGAAAAGCCATGTCTTCGTCCCGGCATAGGATGACAAACGGCGCGCCCACGGGAAAAATGCCCTTTTTATCGATTTCGGGATAGGTTTTGTTGCGGGCGCCTACATAAAGCAGTTTGGGCAGGTCCTCCGGGACTCCCGTATAATATAAGGATGGGTCCCACTCCACGGCCCGGACGATCCCTTCCTCGTGTTCGTACTCTATGGCGGGGTCTTCCAGGGTATAGGCCACTTCCTTGATGTGCGCCTTGTTGACGTGTTTCCATCCGTCTTCCTCGGAAAGGGCCCTTACCAGGTCTTTCACTTTCACCCAGCCATCCTCGTTTGGAAAGAGGCCGAACTCGTCCGGTCTGCGTCCCAGCACGTAGGCCAGGAACTTGTTTAAAGTCTCCGGTCTTTTACCTGATCCCATGATTTCCTCCGTCGTTCAGGGTCTTATGGTTTTTTAATACCAAAGCCTGAGAATAAGGAAAAGCTTTCTTGACGCTTAGACCCCGCTTTGATAGCAATTTTTCACGATTGAAACCTTATTTTCTCCTGAAAGGAGGCTTTCGCATATGGAAAAATCCAAAGAACTATTCGCCAGAGCGTGCAAAACCATCCCCGGCGGGGTGAACAGCCCGGTGCGGGCCTGCGGGTCCGTGGGCACGGACCCATGCTTTATCGCCAGGGGCCAGGGTTCGGCGATTTTTGACGCGGACGGCAAGCAATACATTGATTATATAGGCTCCTGGGGCCCCCTGATCCTGGGGCACCGGCATCCGGCCGTGATCAAAGCCATTGAAGCGGCCCTGGCCAACGGATGCACCTTCGGCGCGCCCACGGAATTGGAGATCGACCTGGCCGAAGCCGTGGTCAACATCATGCCTTCGGTGGAAATGGTCCGCATGGTCAATTCCGGCACCGAGGCCACCATGAGCGCCGTCCGCCTGGCCAGAGGCGCCACGGGCCGGGACGGGATCGTCAAGTTCGACGGCTGCTATCACGGCCACGGCGACAGCCTGCTGGTGGCCGCCGGGTCCGGCGTGGCCACCCTGGGCATTCCCGGAAGCCCGGGCGTGCCGGACAAGGTCGCCGAATCCACCGCCTCGCTGGAATACAATAATATTGAGGCGGTTAAGGAATATTGCAAGAAAAAGGGCGACCGGACGGCCGCCATCATCGTGGAGCCCGTGGCTGGAAACATGGGCGTGGTCGCTCCCAAGCCGGAGTTCATCCAGGGCCTGCGGGAGGTTTGCGACCAGTACGGCATTGTCTTGATTTTGGACGAGGTCATGACCGGATTCCGCGTGGCTTTGGGCGGCGCCCAGTCTTTGTACGGCGTAACGCCTGACCTCACCACCATGGGCAAGGTCATCGGCGGAGGGCTGCCCGTGGGCGCCTACGGAGGCAAGCGCTCCCTCATGGAAAAAATCGCGCCTTCCGGGCCTGTGTATCAGGCCGGAACCCTATCGGGCAACCCCATGGCCATGGCCGCCGGAATCGCCACATTAAAGGAAATCAGCCAGCCCGGTTTTTACGAGGCGTTGGAAAAAAGCTCCCAAACTTTGGCCGACGGCCTGAAAAAAGCTGCGGCGGACGCCGGCGTGGAAGCCGTGATCAGCCGGGTGGGTTCCATGCAGACCTTATTCTTCAGCCCAGGCCCGGTGGAAAATTTCGAAGACGCCAAAAAATGCGACCTGGATCGTTTTTCCAAGTTTTACCAGGGGATGCGGGACGAAGGCGTCTTTTTGCCGCCGTCCCAGTTTGAAGCGTGGTTCGTCTCTTCCGCTCATACTGAGGCGGATATTGAGGCCACGTTAAAGGCGGCTGAAAAGGTCTTGAGGCAATTATAGTTTTAGTACGTTTTTGGTTGACTTCGAGGCTTGCTTTTGGTACGTTTCGCCGTCCCGTACCCGCATGTGCTGTTTTTCACATTCGCGTGCAAACGAAAAGGCCGTGTGCGTACAAGGCAGGATGATGAACAAAGAAACCCTTAAATTTATTAGGGAAATGTCCTATTTCAGCAGCCTTGGACTTTCCGTGGCCCTGGCCATTGTTATCGGCCTGGGGCTGGGAGTGTATCTGGACCGGCGGTTCGATACGCATCCATGGCTGACCTTTATCGGATTGGGTTTTGGAATAGCGGCGGGATACCGGAACATCTGGCTGGCCCACCAAAAGAGCCAAAGGATGTGAGGGGGATGATGAACGATTCCTTGGAAGAGCGCCTGGTCAAGCATGTGGTATACGCCAACTGGGTGATTTTCGCGCTGGCAAGCGGCATTGGGCTGTACGTTGCGTCAGCGCCGTTCGCCATGGGCATAATTTGCGGCGGGCTGATTACGGTGGTTAACTTCCACCTTTTGTCCCGCACTCTGCAAAACGCCCTGGACCCCGGGCCCGGAACCAACCATCGGGTTGTGGTGGCCAGGTATTACCTTCGCTTTTTAATCAGCGGCCTGCTGATTTTCGGCCTTTTGATATTTAAGATCGTGCATCCGATAGGACTGTTTGTGGGATTATCCGTGGTCGTGGCTGGAATCTTGATGGCCTTGATCCTCGAATTGAAATATGTTTTCAGCAAGGAGGCAAGATAAGTGAAGCACTTTTTCGAATTTTTTCCGTGGCTTTTTAGTTTATTCGGGATGGATCATTTTGCCCATGAATACCACCACATTATCTTTTCCTGGGTGGCCATGATCATTTTGATCCTTGTCGGCGTTTTGGCGGCGAAAACCATCACCATGATTCCCGGAAAGGGACAGAACGTCCTCGAAATCCTCGTGGGCGGCCTGGAAGAGTTCATGGTCGGCGTGGTGGGCGAGGAAGGCCGTTGGTTCCTTCCCTTGGCGGCTACCTTGTTCCTGTACATTCTTCTGTGCAACCTCATGGGCCTGCTGCCGGGCTTCTTTCCCCCGACCGCTAACGTGAACACGCCTCTTTCGTGCGCCATAGTGGTTTTCTGTTTCACCCACTTTCTGGGAATTAAGCACCATGGCGCCAAGTATATCAAACACTTCATGGGTCCCATATTGGCGCTGACGCCTCTGTTCCTGATTCTTGAAACCATTTCCCATTTTGCCAGGGTTCTTTCCCTGACCTTCCGTCTTTTCGGAAACATGATGGGTCACGAACTGGTGCTCATGATTCTGTTTTTCCTGGCAGGCGCTTTTCTGGCTCCTCTGCCGATTATGGCCATGGGCATCCTGGTGGCGGTTGTGCAGGCATTCGTGTTCTTCATGCTGTCCATCATGTACTTTGCGGGCTCCATTGAGCACGCTCACTAAATTAAGGCTTTCAAACGCGTTTCAAACGTGTATGTAAGGGTTTTTGGAAGAAGCCCGATATTAACTATCTTTTTTGAGGGAGGTTTTCGTAATGGAAGCAACAGCTCTTAGTTTCTTTATCGCAGCAGTCACCGCCGCCGGTTTCGGCATCGCCATCGCAGCTTTTGGATGCGGCATCGCTCAGGGTATCGGCCTCAAGGCCGCCGTTGAAGGCATCGCCCGCAATCCCGAAGCTTCCGGTAAAATCACCACCACCATGCTGATCGGTCTCGCCATGATCGAATCTCTGGCCATCTACGCTCTGGTTGTGGCCCTGATTCTTATCTTTGCTCATCCCCAGGCTGGCGCCATCGCCGCTCTGTTGGGCTAAGAGATCCGCGGTAATATGGTTTTTTAAAAGAGGGGCTGCCGTAAAAAGCAGCCTCTCTTTTTCTCCATTCTTGTGAAAAGGTTCACTAATCAAGACTCGGGATAATCTTGTGCATAAGATACCAAACATAGCGGTTATACGTCTGGCTCTGTATGCCAAGCACTTGGAAATGCTCCATAATGACGGTGTTGAGTTGGTTTCCTCCGTCAAGCTGGCGAAAATGTGCGGCGCCAATCCCGCCCAGATTCGCAAAGACCTGGCCTATTTCGGACAATTTGGAGTCCGGGGCGTGGGATATTACGTCAACGATCTGCTGAACGCCTTGAAAGAAGTCATGGGGACCAATCGCACGTGGCGGCTCGGCCTGTTTGGAGTGGGCAACCTGGGCAAGGCGTTGCTGGGATTTGAACAATTCGCCCAAAGGGGCTTCATATTTACCGCCGCATTTGACAAGGATATTGACCTTGTGGGAACCGAAGTGCAGGGAATTGAAATTTCCCAGTCCGAAGACATCAAAGAAGTGATCAAAGGACCGGGGTGTTTTGACATTGCTGTGCTCGCCACAGGGGCTGACAGGGCGCAGGACTGCGCCATGCGCATTGTTGAGGCCGGAATTCACGCCATCTTGAACTTTACTCCCATCCGGCTTGTTGTGCCGGAGAACGTATTTGTTGAAAACGTGGACTTTACGGTCCGCTTGCACGCCCTGTGTTACAGCCTGACAACAGGCAGTGACGTGACTCAGCGTCACCCTCGCTAAACGCTTGTACCCGCGCTCTTTTCTCTACGCTTGCACAAAACTCCAACAATGTGCTAACGGTTAATATTCCGTTAAAATTTGCACCGGAGGGATGCGTCATGTTTGAGGAAGGCCAATTCCGCAAAGATATATTGGACAATCTGTTTGACGGCGTTTATTGCGTAAACAAGGATAGAATCATCACCTACTGGAGCGAGAGCACCGCCCAGTTGACGGGGTTTTCCGCCCAGGAGGTGGTTGGCAGGTCATGCCACGAAAACCGGGTTATGTATGTGGACAACTGGGGGCATAACCTGTGCGAGGCGGGCATGTGTCCGGCCATGAAAACCATGCGGGACGGCATTCTAAGGGAAATTGCCGTTTCCTACCACCACAAGGACGGGCATCTGGTGCCCGCCCAGGCCAGGATTTTGCCCTTGCACGACAAAAAGGGCTGCATAACCGGCGTGGTGGAAATTTTCCAGGACGCCACTCCCGTTCTTCGCGAAAGGGAAAAGGCCAAGGAGTTGGAAGACCTGGCCCTGAACGATCCTTTGACCCGGGTTGCCAACAGGAATTGCGGAGAAGCCCGGATGGAGGCCAAGCTGAATGAGTTCCGAAGATACGGCTGGCCTTTCGGCATTCTTTTCTGCGATGTGGATAAGTTCAAACAGGTCAACGACACATACGGGCACGACGTGGGGGATTTGGTTTTGAAGGCTGTGGCCAAGACGCTTTCAGGCAACCTGCGCGCTTCGGACATTGTGTGCCGATGGGGGGGGGATGAATTCTTAGTCATCCTGCCCAGCATTGATTTGCAGACGCTATCCCAAATTGCGGAAAAGGTGCTGCGCATCATAGAAAAAAGCCGGGTAACCATAGGCTCAGGAGACGATCAAAGAATCGTCAAGGTGACCAGTTCCATCGGCGGCACAGTAGCCCGCCTGGACGATACCGTGGAATCCCTCCTGAAAAGGGCGGATGAACTTATGTACCGGAGCAAACGCGCTGGCGCCAATCAAGCCGCCGTGTAGTCTGCAGGAGGATGCAAGAATGAAAAAGCTGCCTGTCTGGGGCGTCGTGGGCCTTTGCCTGTTCGCACTATTTTTATGCCCGGCCGCCTCTGGCGATGAGCCGGAAATCCCCTTGCCTATTGTTTACAGCAAGCATTACAACATCACCCTGTTCGGGATTCAAAAGCTCCATCCTTTTGACAGCGAAAAGTACGGCCGGGTATACAAGTATCTTGAGAAAAACGTCGGGCTGTCGCCTGAGCGCATCTTTGAGCCGGAAGAAATTTCGGAGCTGGATCTTTTGCGGGTGCACTCCCGGGAGTATTTGGACTCTCTGAAAAAATCCAGCGTGGTGGCCGAGATAGCCGAAATGGGCGCCCTCAAACTCATGCCCGGCTTTCTCCTGGACAAGAAAATCCTCAAGCCCATGCGATACGCGACCGGGGGCACTGTGCTGGCGTGCCGCCTGGCCCTCCAATACGGCTGGAGCGTCAACCTTTCAGGCGGATACCATCACGCCAAGGCGGACCAGGGGGAGGGATTTTGCTTTTACGCCGACATCCCTGTCGCCGCCCATGTCCTGTGGGAGCAAAACCCGGCAATGAAGATCATGGTCGTGGACCTGGACGTTCACCAGGGCAACGGGCATGAAGCGGTCTTTAAGGACGATCCGCGGGTTTTCATCTTTGACATGTACAATGCGGAAATATATCCCCGAGATAAAGAAGCGGCCGAATACATCGACTTTAATCTGCCCGTCGATTATGGAGCGAAGGATGAGGAGTACCTCGTCCTGTTGAAGAAAAACCTGGAGCCGGCCATTATCCAGTCCAATCCGGACTTGATAATCTATAATGCAGGCACTGACATTTATAAAGACGACCCGCTGGGGGTTTTGAACATTACGCAGGACGGAATCATAGACCGGGACGAGCAGGTCTTCAGAACGGCCGGAAAGCTGAATGTTCCCGTCGCCATGGTCCTTTCCGGCGGATACACCAAGGAAAGCGCCGGCATCATCGCCCAATCCATGGAAAACCTATTGGAAAACGTCTTCAGGGCCGGCAGTCTGAGGGTGGCGGAAGCAAGCAGGGCGTCTTGCATTTAACTAAGGATAACCACGTGTAAAACCGCTGAACGAAAAGCCATAACTTGATCAGGATGGAACATTTTTCCGTGGACCCAAGGAGCAGGAGCCATGAAATGCCGCCAATGCCGCCGGGATATTCCCCAGGACGACCGCTACGAGCATGCCGGAAACCTTTATTGTGAAGACTGCTATATTCAGATTCTTTCCCCCGCCCGGTTCTGCGACCCATGGGCGGACTACAGCGCCAAATCCTTTGAGAAGCATGGCATGATCTCCCCGCTGACGGAGCCCCAGAAAATGCTGCTGAAATTAATCAAGGAGTTGGGAAAAGCCGAGCCCGCGGAATTGATTGAGCACACACGGGGGGCAATTGATCCCGCCGACGGAGAGCGTGAACTTGCAGCCCTGTCTCGTATGGGAAAAATCGAGATCAAAAGCGTGGAAGGCAAGGCGATCATCCGGGCTTTGTAGTTCAACGCTCTAGCATTACTGCAATTGCACGAAATTATAAGCGAAGTCAAAATCAGGGGGGCCTGCAGAGGGCGCTGTGAGGAGAATCAGGCGCCGATCCAGGAAAATAATCATTATTACATCAATAAAAGACATAATGTATTGAAGAATCCTCTATCCGACGCAAATCATTTTTTATAGGGGTTGACTGTACGCCTCCTTTGTCCTATTTTGCCTCCCCGTGGTCTGTTTTTCGGAACAGCCCAGATTTTACAAATTATTCATCCTTAATTCAGGGTCGCGAGCGGAAATTTTTTCGTTCAAAAGAATATACCCCCTGTCTTTTTAAGACAGAGGGTGGACGTGTTTTTTTGCTTATGAAAATGGACATCAGACAAGCGGCGGCTTTTTTGAGTTTGCCGGTCAAAACTCTGGAAAGATGGATAGCTCAGGGATTCCTGCCCATACCGGCGGGCACAAGCAGTTCTCCCATATTTGATAAGAGCTGGCTTGCCAATTGGGCCAAAAGCAAAAATTTAAGCATCAGCCAAACATGCCAGGACGATCCCGCATGTCCCGCGCCTGCTCACAACCTGGTCCAGGCCATGCGCCGGGGCGGCGTGTTTAAGGATGTGGATGGCGGCACAGTGGACGAAGCCCTGACGCAGGCGGCGTCTCTTTCCCCCGTGACCAGCGATCATTTGCAGGCTTTCACCCAGCAGCTTTTGGAACGGGAGCGTTTATGCTCCACGGGGCAAGGCAAGGGGGTGGCTATTCCCCATGTCCGCAGCCAGACGGGAGATGCAGGGGCGGAAGCCTCGATCACCACCTGCTTTCTCAAGGAGCCGTTGGACTTCAACGCCATTGACGGCAAGCCCGTCACCACCCTTTTTCTTCTCATAAGCCCTTCGGTGGACGTTCACCTACGCCTTCTTTCGCGGCTTGCCTTTTGCCTGCGGGACGACTCTTTTGTAGAATTTCTGAATCAGCGCCCCACTCCGGAAGATTTGTTGGGAAAAGTGCAGGAACTGGAAGCCAAGGTGGCGGACTCCGGTTTATAGGTTAACCATGACGCCAAAAAACATAGCAGGCATGGCCAAACGACTGTTTTTTCTGCGCCATGAAAAGGTGGCGCTGCTTCTCGCAGGCGTCCTGGTGGGATGCTGCAGCGGCGTTGCCGCGGCCGGGCTAAGCTTCGCCATTGAGCATCTCTGGGAATTATGCGCCCACGCCAAGCATTATTGGTGGGTCTTCGTCCTGCCTGGCGTTGGGGCGGCCTTATCCTCTCTGTTTTTGAATAAAATCGTCCGGGAAGGCGCAGGGCATGGAGTGCCGGAAATTATATATGCAGTCTCCCGGCGTGGAGGGCTGCTTCGGTTTCGTTCCAGCTTTTCCCGGCTTGTCAGCAGTTGCCTGACCATCGGCAGCGGCGGCTCCGCCGGGCCGGAAGCCCCGGTGGTCATGAGCGGGTCGGCCATTGGCTCCAACATCGCCCAAAGGCTGGGATTTCCGGCCCGTCACAGGATCACTTTGGTGGGTTGCGGTGCGGCGGCGGCTATCGCGTCCATCTTTAACGCGCCCATCGCCGGAATAGTCTTTACCCTGGAAGTCGTATTGGGAGAGTGGACCGCCGTGAATGTCATCCCCATCGGCGTGGCCTCCGTGGCGGGCACCCAGGTGGGCCGGCTGCTGATGGGCAACAGCATTCGATTTTCCCACACCCATTTCAGTCCGGGGACCTGGGATATTGCGGCCGCGTTCGGATTGGCCCTGGCCACGGCCCTGATTTCCGTGGCTTTGTCCCGCATGATTCGAAGCAGCGGCAAGGTGTGGGGCAAGCTGCCTGCGTCCAAGATGAGCCGCGCCTTTGTGGGCGGCGCTTGCGTTGGTCTTGTGGGCTTGTTTTTCCCCCAGGTCCTGGGAGAAGGGTACAACCAGATTTACTCCCTGATTCACGGCCAATACAGCCCCGGCCTCATGCTGCTTTGCGCCATACTGGGCTTGAAAATGCTGGTTACGGCTACGACGCTCGGGTCCGGGGGCTCGGGCGGCATCTTCGCGCCGGGCCTGGTTGTGGGCAGCTTTACGGGAGTGGCTTATTTCAGGCTATTAAGCCTCATGTTCGACGTCACGCCTCTGGCGCCCGAAGGATGCTACGCCTTGCTCGGCATGGCCGGCATCATGGGCGGCATGCTGCAGGCGCCTTTGACGGGCCTGTTTTTGGTGGTGGACATCACCAGCGGGTATGAGGTCATTCTGCCGCTGATTGTGGTGTCTCTGGTCTCCTCCAGCGTTTGCCGGTATTTTGAGTCAGACTCCTTTTACCTGAAGGATCTGAAGGCGGAAGGCGGGCTGATCCGGCCGGGCACGGACGAAAGGGTTTTGGAGGACTTGCAGGTTTCTGAGGTGCTGGAGCATAATCTGATCCCGCTGAACAATCATATGACGCTTGCGGACCTGGTGGGGCAGGTCAAATCCTCGCAGAGGAACCACTTTCCGGTCCTGGATGTGAAAACCAGTGAGTTTCTAGGAATGATCGACCTTGCCAAGGTCAGGCCTTATCTTTTCAACCGGGAATTGTACGGAACCGTCCTTGTTGTGGATATCATGGACCACTTCCCTCCCGCCGTTTCTCCGGATGAAAGACTGACGGACGTTCTGGAGCTTATGGATCGAATCCAGGCTTTCAGCCTGCCGGTAATCTCGGGCAAACGCTTTTTGGGCATGGTATCCAAAGGGACCCTGCTGGACCACTACCGCCGCGAGTTGATAGTCCAAACCACCTATTGACCTTGAGGCCTCAGCTCGGCGCCTTGCTCAACAAATCACGAATAAGGAGCAAATCCCATGGTTAACAGTCTGTTACACGTTTTCAGAAACAACGCCTTCGGACGGGAAACTTTTATGCAGTCCTTGTATTTCTGCAAGGCCCTGGACTTCACCCTGAGGGTGTACATCCCCCGTCATTCCAAGTTTCTCATGTACTTTGAAAACGAAGTGACCCAGGTGGATTTGGACCAGTCCTACCTTTCGGACCCGGACACGGCCCAGGAGCACGTGGAGGCCCTGGCTAAAGAAGCGGGAGTCTCCGTGGACTTTCTCACGCCCAAGGATTTCACCGCCTCCACCCTGCCCGACGTTCCCATCGGGTTCGACTGCATGTGCAGCCCCCGAAGCATGAGCGACAAGACAAGCCGCATCGGCCTGGGGTACGTCGGTCCCAAGGTGCGCAGAATCGCCGCGGCGGCCCCTTTTCCCGTGCTGGTGACCAGCCTGTGCTACAAGCCGTGGAACAGCGTGGCCGTCTTTTTCGGCGGTTCGGCCAACGCATTCAAAGCCCTGTCCATGGGATTGTCGCTTAGCAGGCGATCCGGCATGCCCCTGGATCTTTTCACCATCGAGGAAGGGGACGTAAACCGGGAAACCCTGGACAATCTGCTCCAGGTGAGGGAAATGACCTCCGTGGTGGAGGAAGGCGTCCGCGAATGGTATTTTCTGAACAAATCCAAACTGGAGGACAACCTTTACGAGATTCCGCCCGACGCATTGACGGTTCTCGGCGCCTATGGCCACGGCATGATCCGCGAAGCCCTGTTCGGCAGCAAGCTGGAGGTCATCCAGTCCCAGATCATCAATAACATGATGATCGTAGGGCCCAAATGCAGGGTTTTTTAGACCGTCCTGATAAACAGCGAACGCGGGTGGAGCCCGCTGTTCTATGCTAAAGCAATGTGCGATTGGGGTTGACCAATGCGTTCGTGCAATTAGAATATTCGACATTTCCTCTGATTTGCAGGTCACACTGTCGAAAAAATCGTTATGAGGATGAAAAAATGCCAGTTGCTAAGCCATATCGTAGAACTTATCGCCAATTTGTAGATGGAAATTATACCAATAGTGGCAGAACTTGCTACCTGCCTTCGACAGTTGTAGGCTAGTATGAGCGGGAATTTGGGGTGCTGACGGGCGAAAAGCCTTGATATTCCCCAAATCCGGATTTATTTGACGCCGAAATACGTAGGCACACGACCATTTAAATTAGTTCTAGACTTTATATATAGTATATGCTATATAAATAGGCATGTATATACGAACCATATCCCGGAAAAACAAGGACGGCTCCAAAGTCGAATACGTCCAACTGGCCCATAATTACCGCGACCCAAAATCCAAACAGGCCAGAGCGGAGGTTCTGTACAGCTTTGGGCGCAAGGATCAGCTGGACATGGAAGCTATCCG